>JAODBN010000387.1 GCA_025463965.1 Acidimicrobiaceae bacterium | reverse complement strand
CGCCGACCGCCTCGGCTTACGAGGCTTCCTCTGGCTCGGTGGCCGCCTCGACCTCGTCGGAGACCTCGTCGCCCTCGGAGGGAGCCTCCGGCGGCTGCGCGCCGTCCACTCCCCCGGGCAGGTCGCCGGTCGGCGCCTGTCCGAGCTCGTCGGCCGCCTCAGCCGGAGTGAGGGGCACGCCGTCTGGCACCGGCGCGCCGTCCGGGGTGTCGCCCTGGGCCCACTCGCTCATCGAGATGGCCGCACCGCCACCGGCGGGCTGGAAGACCATCTCGCCGGCCTCGTTCTGCACCCACTCGCCCTCGGCCCAGTCCTCACCGGCGTAGCTGGCCTCTTCGTCGGCCAGCTGGGTCTCGCTTTTGATGTCGATCCGCCATCCGGTCAGACGAGCGGCGAGCCGGGCGTTCTGGCCTTCCTTGCCGATGGCGAGGGAGAGCTGGTAGTCGTGCACGACGACGGTCGCCGTGCCAGTGGTCTCGTCGAGGCGGACCTCCTTCACCCGGGCTGGCTGGAGGGCGCGGGCGACGAACTCCGAGGGGTCGTCGGAGAAGGGGACGATGTCCACCTTCTCGCCGCGCAGCTCGTTGGTGACCATCCGGACGCGCGCGCCCCGGGCGCCGACACAGGCCCCGACGGGGTCCACGTTGTTGTCGTTGGACCACACGGCGATCTTCGTGCGGTGCCCCGGCTCACGGGCGCACGCCTTCAGCTCGACGACGCCGTTGGAGATCTCGGGCACCTCCAGCTCGAAGAGCCGCTTGATGAGGCCCGGGTGGCTTCGCGACACGACGATCTGGGGACCCTTGGAGGTCTTGCGGACCTCCACGATGTAGGCCTTCAGCCGGGCCCCGTGGTCGTAGTGCTCGTAGGGGACCTGCTCGGCCTGGGGCAGCAGGGCCTCGACCTTGCCGAGGTCCAGCAGGGTGTAGCGGTTGTCGTTCTGCTGGATGATCCCTGTCACGATGTCGCCCTCGCGACCGGCGTACTCCTCGTACTTGAGGTCGCGCTCGGCCTCGCGGATGCGCTGCAGGATGACCTGCTTGGCGGCCTGGGCGGCGATGCGGCCGAAGTCGTCGGGGGTGTCGTCCCACTCTCGGACCACGTTTCCGTCCTCGTCGAGCTCCTGTCCGTAGACACGGATCTCGCCCGAGTCGGAGTCGATCGTGACGAAGGCCTCCTCGGCTGCGCGCGGGAGCCGCTTGTAGGCCGCCACCAACGCGTTGGCGAGGGCCTCGAGCAGGGTGTCGACCGCGATGCCCTTGTCACGCGCAATCTGCTGAAGCGCGTCCAGGAACTCGAAGTTCGTCGTGCTCATGACCGTGTCGCCCTCTCCCTCGTCTGTTGCTTCTTCTCGCCGCTTGCCTTCGCCTCTGCGCTGGTGCCGGCCTTTTTCGCGTTGCCGGTCTTTGCGCGCTTGGCCGAGCCCGCAGGCTTGGCCGCGTCCTCGGCGCCTTCGGCAGCCGCCTTCTCCGTGGCGCGCCGCTCGGAGAGCGCCGCCTGCCAGTCGAAGACTGTCCGGGCCCGGTCCACCTCGCTATAGGCGAGTCGCCGCAGCTCCGCGCCGTCGAGCTCCAAGGTGAATCCCTCGTCGCCGGCCTCTCGAAGCACGCCCTCGAGGCGTCGGTCACCGCTCACCCCGGGACGGGTCTTCAAGTTCACCCGCTCACCGAGCGCCCGGACGAACTGCTCGGGGCGGCGCAGCTTGCGCTCGAGCCCCGGACTCGACACCTCGAGCTCGTAGCGCTCCTCCGGAGCCAGCTCGTCGTGCTCGTCGAGGAACTCCGAAAGCGCACGGGCCACCTCGGCAACGGCCTCGAGATCGAGGCCACCGGGGCGGTCCACGGTGACAAGCAGGATGCCCTTGTTCAGCTCGACGTCGTCGAGCTCGACCCCGAGGGCCGCCGCGGGGGCTGCGAAGGCGTGCAAGAGCTGCTCGTCTGTCACGACCACCGCTGGCCTCCTCTCGACCGTTCCTGCGCTCCGCCTTTCGGGCGCCGCCACCGACTACTACCTGGTTTCCTGGTGCTGCTGTACATCTGCGATCTCGCAGGTCAACGGGGCCGAAATGGAAGAACGTGGGCGACTGCCCACGTTCCGACTACGACCTTCGGTGACCGCTGAACCGCCCGAGGAGTATAGCAGTGGGTCCCGGCTCCCCTTCCGGGCGCGCGGCCGCCGGAACCCTCCTCGGGCCGGCCTCCCGGGCCCTTTGGCCTGGGCCGCACGGCCCGTGCGCGGCGAGCGCCTGGGCGGTAGACACGACGGTAACGCGGGAAGCGAGCCTGCCTTCCGAGTCTGGGGATCGGTTTGAGGAGGATCCACGGTGGCAGGTATCGATCCGCGCGGCGCGAGCCCACGCCTACGGCGTTCGGCGCGCCCGCCCGACCTGGCTGTCGCCGCGGCCCTGCAACCGCTTCCTCAGCTCGGCGCTCCGCCCGCCGCCGGTTGTTCCCCAGCCGACTCCGATCCTCCGGCGAGCCGGCGGCCACTGAGCTGCAAGATCACGGCGTCGCGGGAAGGCCCGCAGGAGGCGCTGCTCGATCTCGCCGCCGCACGGGTGACCACGGTCGAGGGCACGTCCGAAGCCGTCGTCGCGGCGCTCCGAGCGATCGCTGCGGAGGCGCTCGTCGGGCAGTGGTCTCCCCCGCCCGTCGTCTGGCTCGTCGACGTGCCGGGTGCTGGCGAGCCCGAGCTCGCAGGTGCCCGAGTGCTGTCCGGCCCGCTGCAGGCGATCGCGCTCCTCGAGGCCGCGAGCTCGAGCGAGAAAGCAGGCGGCAAGATGGCAGGCGGGCAGGTCCCGCTGACCCTCGTGGTCCTGGGCCCGAGAGCGGTCGAGGAGCCCGCGCTCGTCGCCACGCTCGCGGCGATCACCGTCAGCCGGCCCGACGTCTGCCTGCTGCTGCCGATCCCCTCTTCGCACGCAGCCGGACGGCTCGACGCGGCAGCAGTGCTCCGTGCCCATGCACCGACGTTCCAGATCCCTGCCCCGCCGCCGCGCCGCGCCAGCATGCCGGTCAGCGACCGCTTCGCCGAGCTCGGGATCATGCTCGCTCCCGACGAGCCCGGCCCCGACGCCGTCCTCGAGGTCTTGGTCCTCGGGCCGGTCGAGGTGCGCGGGGTGGACGGCTTCTTCGCCGGTCGACCGAAGCTCACCGAGCTCGTCACCTACCTGGCGCTCCATCCCGAAGGAGCAACGAGCGCTGCCTGGTCCCTGGCGCTGTGGCCACACCGGGCCGTGCCTCCCCAGACCGTCGCCAACCGGATGTCCGAGGCCCGCCGTGCGCTTGGCTTCGCAGAAGACGGCCGGCCCCGCCTTCGGCGAGACGGGGACCGCTTTCGGGTGGAAGCGGTGTCGAGCGACTGGGCCACGTTCTCTGCGCTCGCCGCGCCGGAGAGGGGCCCGGACAGTTGGCGGGCCGCCCTCCAGCTCGTGAGGGGACGCCCCTTCGAGGGGCTGTTCGAACAGCAGTGGTGCCTCGTCGAGGGGTACTCCTCGGAGATCGAGGCGGCGATCCTCGCCTGTGCACACGGCTTAGGAGAGACGCTGCTCGAGGCCGGCGACGCCGAGGGCGCCCAGTGGGCGGCGAACCGCGGCCTCAAGGCCTGTCCGTGGGACGAGCGGCTGCACCGGCTGCTAATGCGCACGGCCGATGCCACCGGCAACCGAGCAGGCGTCGAGGCGACGCTTCGCCAGCTCGCGCTCATCCTCGAGGTCGACGGTGACCCGCTGCGGGCGGTCCACCCAGAGACCGCCGACCTTTATCGTCGCCTCAGCGGCGCGCCAGCTCGCTGACGCTTCCTGTCGAGGCTCGGCCGGGGTCGCCGATTTCAGTCAGACCGATTCGACGGTCTCGTGGATCTCTGCCCGGGGCTCGTTGAGCACGCCCGATCGCTTCATGATCTCGCCGACCCCGGGGTCGGCCATGAACGCGTTGGCGGCGGCGAGGCTGTCAGCACCGTGTTCGGCTGCTCCGGCAGGCGGTGCACGCTCTGCTCTTTGACGCCGAGCCGACTTTGTTCCGTTGCGGCCTCCTTGTAGACCTTCAGCCAGGAGTCGAAGTCCTGGACGTCATGCTTTACGACGAGCAGTACGGACACAGCGCTCCAAGGATCGAAGGCGGGGGCAACTCGGTCGCGCACCGCCCCGCCGACTGACCGCGCGCCAGCGAGTTATCGCATACCGCTAGGAAATATCTAGCCTGACGGGCTGTGGAGAGCCGGCAGCCCCGACGATCCCGTTCGCAACTCAGCGGGGGGGCGCGCCGTCCCAGCGCCGGAGCCCCAAACGGGGTATCCGGCTTCGGGACGTCCGTCAGGAGCGCTTAGCGTGAGCGGCGACAGACACGTGCTCCCATTCGCGCCAGGTCGCGAGGCGCGATTCGTAGTCGGCGGCGGCGATCGCCATCGGTCCCTCCCCAAGGAAGATCCGAAGCGGGGGGTCCTCGGCGTCGACAATGCGCAAGATCGCTTCGGTGGTCGCCGTCGGGTCACCCGGGGACGCTCCCAGACTCGCCCGTCGGCGGGCTGCGCTCTCGTGGAGCTCCTTGTAGTCCGCGAGCGGGGTTGCGTGGCGCCCTGACGCGCCTCCCCAGTCCGTTGAATATCCCCCCGGCTCGATGAGGGTCACCTTGATCCCGAAGCCGCCCACCTCCTGGGCGAGCGCCTGGCTCAGTCCTTCGAGCGCCCACTTCGAGGCGTTGTACATGCCGACGTCGGCGAAGGCCGAGATGCCCCCGATCGAGGACACTTGAAGAAGGTGACCGCCTCCCTGGGCGCGAAGGATCGGCAGCGCCGCCTGGGTCACCCAGAGGGACCCGAAAAAGTTCGTCTCGAACTGCGCGCGGGCCTCGTTCTCGCTGAGCTCCTCGACGAGGCCGAACTGGCCGTACCCGGCGTTGTTGACCACGACGTCGAGGCGGCCGAAACGATCGTGCGCTTTGGCGACGGCAGCGAAGTCCGCGCTGCGGTCGGTGACGTCGAGGCGGATCGGCAACAGCGAGTCGCCGAAGCGCTCGACCAAGTCGTCAAGGGTGGACAGGTCCCTGGCGGTGGCTGCCACCTGGTCGCCGCGCTCCAGCGCCCCGATGGACCACTCCCGCCCGAACCCTCGGGAGGCACCGGTGATGAACCACGTCTTCGCCATGTCGAGCTCCCTCGTCATCGATCGGTCTGCGTCGACAGTCTGCCGGTCGGCTCCCGCCTCCCGGTCCGGGTCGTGAAGAGAGCGGGAGAATGGCTGTCCATCCGGGCGAGCCTCGTTCGAGAACCTGACGGAGCGGCGAAGGACCTGCAGCACCGGAGCCCTCCGAACCAGCCCAAAGACAGCCAAGTGGAGGACCGATGCGCTTCATGATGTTCATGTTCCCCAACATCTCCGAGGACGACTGGATGCCGGACCCCGAGGCAGTCGCCGCGATGACCCGGTACAACGAGGAGCTCACGGAGGCCGGAGTGCTCCTCTCCCTGGACGGGCTCGCGTCCACGGCGAACGGTGCGAGGGTCTCCAGCTCCGGCGGCCAGATCACGGTCACCGACGGCCCGTTCGCAGAGGCGAAAGAGATCATCGGCGGATTCTGGATGATCCGGGTCGGCTCGAAGGAGGAGGCGGTCGAGTGGGCGAAGCGCTGCCCGGCCATCTCTGGCCCGGCACAGGACCCGGCATTCGCGGGAACGGCGCCGATGATCGAGGTGCGCCAGGTCTTCGAGATGTCGGACTTCCCCCCGGAGGTCCAGGCGGCGGCCGAGCAAGCGAGATCGTAGAAGCCGCTTGGCGGCGGACCGGCTGACGCTGCCCGGGCGGCGCAGCCGGCTTCCCGCCGACAGCACAACGTGGCGCGCTCCAAGGCGTCCTTCGCTGGGTAGGGACAGGAAATGCCAGACACCGAAGACGAGGAGAGGCGGCCCACGGCGAACGTGCCCTCCTCCACGGACAGTTCCGACGACGAGAGAGTCCGCGCGCACAAGGACGACCCACGAGCCGAGGCCCAACCGCCTCCCGGCGGCGATCCCCCTCCGCCCGACGAAGGCGCCGCCGTCCACTTCATCGAGTAATCCCCCCTCGCGGAGACGGCGCGGGAAGACCACGTGTCCGAACCTTCGCGAATCGCCGATGGTGCGTTACTGTCATCCCCCGATGGGCATCCTTGACGGCAAGAAGGTCCTGGTCACAGGCGTCCTCACGGACGACTCGCTCGCTTTTGGCGTGGCCCGCCACGCCCAGGAACAAGGTGCCGAGGTGCTGTTGAGTGGCTTCGGCAGAGGGCTCTCGCTGACCAGGCGCACCGCCCGGCGACTCCCGGAGACGCCTGATGTGATCGAGCTCGACGTCACGAACGACGAACAGCTCTTGGCGGCGGCAAATGAGGTAGGTCAGCGCTTCGGCCGCCTCGACGGGCTCGTCCACGCGATCGGCTTCGCCCCCGCGAACTGTCTCGGCAACGGGATGCTCGCCGCGGAGTGGGAAGACGTGTCGACGGCCTTGCAGGTCTCGACGTACTCCCTGAAGGCGCTCGTCAAAGCCTTCCTTCCTCTGCTTGAGACCTCGGTGTCTGCATCGGTCGTAGGGCTCGATTTCGACGCCTCGCTCGCCTGGCCCGGCTACGACTGGATGGGCGTCGCAAAAGCCGCTCTCGAGTCGCTCGCGCGCTATCTCGCCCGGGATCTGGGCCCCCGGGGCGTGCGCGTCAACCTCGTCGCCGCGGGGCCCGTGCGGACCGTCGCCGCGAGGTCGATCCCCGGCTTTTCTCGCTTCGAGGAGGTCTGGGACACCCGCGCGCCTCTGGGTTGGGATCTGGCGGACGAGGAGCATGCGGTTGGAAAAGCCACCGTGGCGTTGCTGTCCGATCTGTTCTCGAAGACCACGGGAGAGATCGTCCACGTCGACGGTGGCTTCCATGCGACCGGCGCCTGACGTCGCGTTGCATGCGTGACAGAGACGGCGGTTTGAGCCCTTTGCGAGCCTGAGTACTCTTGGGGCACTGGCGGCGTGGCCGAGTGGTTTAGGCAAGGGCCTGCAAAGCCCTGTACAGCGGTTCGATTCCGCTCGCCGCCTCCAATGCTTTCCCGTGTCAGAGGCTTGGCCACCTGCACCTGATTTGCCTCATTAGGTCCCTGTTGGCGCGTGGACGGCGCCTTCGCCATCGTCTTGCTCCTTTCGGACTTCAACAGTTAGGAGACAAGGATGATCCTCCGTGGGTGGTGGTGAGGTCGCGCCACCCGAACGAGCGTCAGCTCAGCCGGTCGGCGCCATGCCGTAGGCGTGATCGAAGTGCAGGCGGACCACCAGGCGACTGTCGGCCACCATCTCGCGTCGGAACTCGTCCCAGTTGGGGTGCTCACCTGCCACCGCCCGATAGAGGGCGACGAGTTCGTCGACCGTCCCGTCGGCCGGGTCGGCGGCTATGGGAGTGAGCTCGGCTGTCCCTTCCAGAACGACGTAGGACCAGAAGTCGTCATCAACCACGTACAGCGAGGCCCGGGGGTCGCGACGGAAGTTCTTCGTCTTGGCCCGGCTGTCGGTGACCGAGATACGGGCCACGTCGTCGTCGCCCAGAGCGTAGACGATGTTGGACAGCTGGGGTCTGCCGCTCGACCGGATGGTGGTCACGACGCCCTGGTGGCGCTCCCGGACGAACGCGAGGGCATGGGTGAGCTCCATCACGCACTCGGCCAGGTCGACAGCGCGAACTCGACCGTCCGGGTCAACGCTTCGAGGCCAACCCCGCTGTTGGCCTGGACTGAGAACCCGTTGCTCAAAGCGACGATG
>JAODBN010000362.1 GCA_025463965.1 Acidimicrobiaceae bacterium | reverse complement strand
GGGGGTCAAGGTGTATCCCCACAAGATCGTCGAGGCGCGCGCCACGATCACCTCTTCACTCATCTGGGAGGCACGCGGCTCTCGCAACCTCTTCGGCCGCCTGGGGGTGGCTGGGCTGCCGAACGTCGACTTGTCGCCCGAGCTCGCCGTGCGCGTCGCCATGGCGTACGCCAGCGGACTGCCGAAGGGGTCCACCGTGACCACCTCGCGCGACTCGAGCCGCGCCGCTCGGGTGCTCAAGAGGGCGGTGATGGTCGGGCTCAACGCGGCGGGCCTCAACGTGGAGGACCTCGAGGCGGCCACATTGCCGGTGACCCGCTTTCACATCGCGTCGGGCCAGTCCCGTGGCGGGGTAGCCGTGCAGCTCGCTCCCGACGACCCCGAGTCGATGGTGATCCGGTTTCTCGACGAGCACGGGGTCGATCTCGACGGCGGCACGCAACGCAAGGTCGAACGCCTGGTGTCTCGTGAGGAGTACCGCCGGGTGCTTGCCGCCGAGATTGGCGACATCGACTTCCCGCCGAGGACTGCCGAGCTCTACGCCAACGCGCTCGTAGACGGCGTCGATCTCGGAGCCGTCCGCCGGGGCCGGTTCAAGCTCGTGCTGGACTACGCCTTCGGCGCCGCCAGCTTCGTCATGCCGATGGTCTTGTCGCGACTCGGTGCCGAAGTGCTGGCAGTGAACCCCATGGTGTCGACGGTCGGCGTGCTGGGCTACGACCGGGCCGTGCACGCAGCACGCATCGCGGACCTCGTGCGCTCTTCGGGAGCCCACCTCGGCGCGGTGATCGGCCCCGACGGCGAGCAGCTGACGCTGATCGACGACACCGGCCGCGTCCTGAGCGACGACGAGTCCTTGCTCGCGCTCGCCAGTCTCGTGGCGAGGCGGAGTCCCGGTGCCTCCATCGCGGTGCCCGTGAACGCCAGCTGGCGCCTGAACGAGGTCTGTGCGGACCTCGGCGCCGAGGTGGCGTGGGCGAAGCTCGGCGGTTCCAACCTGATGGATCTCGCCCGCTCGGGCGACGTCGACTTCGCGGCGAGCACCGAGGGTGGTTTTGTCTTCCCCCGCTTCCTACCGGGCTACGACGCCATCGCGGCCCTGGTGCGCCTGCTCGGGCTGCTGAGCCTCGAGGAAGTCCGGCTCTCCTCGCTCGTCGCCGGCCTGCCGCCGGTGCACGTCGTGCACGAGGCCACCGCCACTCCCTTCGAGCTGAAGGGCACCGTCATGCGCAGCGTGCTCGAGCGGGCGCGCTCCGACGAGCTCGTACTGCTGGACGGGGTGAAGACGATCGACGCCACGGGATGGACGCTCGTGGTTCCGGACCCCGAGGAGCCGCTCACTCACGTCTTCGCCGAGGGAGACACCGCGAGAGCTTCGGCCGAGCGCGCTGAGCGCGCGATCTCCGAGATCGAGGAGATCCTCGCCGGCTCTTGAGGGCGCAAAACGAGCAGAAAACTGGGCCTCGCCGGACGAGCGCGCCCTCGCTAGCATCGCCGCGATGGAGACCCCCGCCGAGCTTCGCTACACGACCGACCACGAATGGGTTCGCCTCGACGGGGGCCTGGCGCGGGTAGGGATCACCGACTTCGCCCAGTCTGCGCTCGGCGACGTCGTCTTCGTCGAGCTGCCGGCGGTCGGCCTCGAAGTGACCAAGGGGGACCGACTCGGCGAGATCGAGTCCACCAAGTCGGTCTCGGAGGTCTACGCGCCCGTCGCGGGCCGGGTCGGGGAAGTAAACGAGGAGCTCTCGTCGGCGCCTGAGCGCCTGAACGAGCAGCCATACGGGCAAGGTTGGATCTGCGTGCTGGAGGTCTCCGAGGCCGCAGTGGACGAGGCCGCCCTGCTCGATGCGGCCGCCTACGAGAAGCTGACTGCGACCGACTGAAGCGGGCTTGCTGAGACCGGACGACTCGGGACGCGAGAGGGTGTCACCGGCTACCGTGGAGCTCGTGTTCTGCCACAACTGCGGCCACCGGAACCCGCCGGGCGTGAACTTCTGCTCCTCCTGCGGAGCAGCGCTGGCCACGAGCACGGACACCACGATCGCGTTCGTCCCCGAGGAGCCCTCCGGTGACGTCGGCGACGAGGAGCTCGGCGTCGCGGCGGGCGAGCTCGCTGGGGGCCACGGGCTGCTCGTCGTCAAGCGCGGACCGGACAGCGGGGCGAAGTATGTGCTGGACCGAGCCACCACCAGCGTCGGTCGGCACCCCGACAGCGACATCTTCCTCGACGACGTGACGGTGTCACGGCGTCATGCAGAGTTCACAAAGGGCGAAGGCGGCGAGTACCACGTGCGAGACGTGGGATCTTTGAATGGCACGTACGTGAACCGAGAACGGTCCGAAGACACGGTGCTGGCAAGCGGCGACGAGGTACAAATTGGCAAGTTCAAGCTCGTCTTCTTGGCTCCCCACGCCGGCTGAGGCGAAGGTGGGACGAAGCGCTGCGGACCGGAGCTACCTGTCGATCCGGGAGGTCCTCGACCTCTTGGTCGGCGAGTTCCCCGATGTCACGATCTCGAAGATCCGTTTCTTGGAGAGCCGCGGGCTGATCCATCCCGAGCGCACACCGTCTGGCTACCGAAAGTTCTACGACGCCGACGTGGAGCGCCTGCGATGGATCCTGCGCCAGCAGCGTGAGAACTTCCTCCCCCTCAAGGTCATCAAGGG
>JAODBN010000361.1 GCA_025463965.1 Acidimicrobiaceae bacterium | reverse complement strand
GTTCTCAGGCAAAGCTCCTACTGCGCCTAGCCCCACGACCCCCACTACCGCCGGCAAAGCTGCCACATTTCAAACGACTACGAGCTCAACGACACCGCCCACGACGTCCACGATTCGGGTCAAGACGAGTGTTCGGACCAAGACAGCTGCCCGCGTCCCGACAAGGCAGAAAGTCAATACAAGACGGAAGACTCCCGTGCGCACCAGGAGACCTGTCACCAGAGCCCGAACGAGCTCGACCGTTACGAAGAAGTCGGTGAAGAAGGCTCCCGCCAAGGCGAGTAGGCGCAATACCACGACGACGACGAGACCTCCGACTAAAGCGGTCGTCGTAACGACGTCCGGCAAGAAGACTGTCGTCGCTACAACCCACAACAAACGTCCTGTCCACAAGACGGTGAGCGCGCCGACCACTACTCTCGCATCTAAGCCTCCTTCTCCAACGATCACCGCTCCAACTACCGTTTTTGCAACCGCTCTTTCTCCACCCGGGTCGACCACGACCACGACTCGACCTACGCCGCCCACCACTGACACCACTGGCGACACGACCGGGCCCAGCACAACCACGACAACCACACCTGACACGACAACCACTCGCCCCAGCACCACCAGCACCGCGCCCGACACGACGACCACTCGCCCCAGCACGACTACCACGAGACCCAGCACGACGACGACGAGCACAAGTACTACGACGACGACCGCGCCGACGACCACGACGACTGCTCCCACCACCACGACGACGCCGCCCACGACGACGACGAGCCCTTCGGTGACAACACCGACCTAGCCCGACTGCTCCGCTCGCATCACGCCAGCGACGCGCGAGTTGGCGACTCACCCTCGGAAGTCGAGAGCCGCTCTACGCCGTGGTGAATGCAGGCGTGGGCCCGCCGCTCAGATGGTCAGGGTTGCGTCCTGTCGCCTGGGCTGAGGGAGCGGGCGAGACGCTCGACGATGGGTGACAGCACCGCCGCGAGGCGGGGCGCATCTCCATCCTTCACCCGAGTGCCTGGCCCCGAGATCGAAAGTGCGCACACCACCTGACCATCGGTGTCGCGCACGGGAAGGGCCACGCAGGAGACTCCTTCCGCCTCCTCGCTCCGGTCCACGGCGTAGCCCAGGCGGCGCACCGCAGCGAGCTCCTCTCGAAATCGCCGCTCGCTCGTGATGGTGGTCGAGGTGCGGCTGGGCAGCCCGGTGCGAGCGAGGAGGCCGTCGATCTCGGCCTCGGCAAGGAAGGCGACCAGGGCCTTGCCGACGGCTGTGGAGTGAAGCGGCACTCGGTGGCCGACCTCGGCAAAGGTACGAAGGCGGTGCGTCGACGGTACCTGTCCGACGTAGGTGGCGTGCTCGCCCTCTAGCAAAGCCAGGTTCGCCGTCTCGCCGGTGGCGCTCGCTGCTTCGGCGAGGAAGGGCTGGGCGGCGGCTGCGACGTGGCGTTGCGAGGTTTCCCCGAGCCGGAACATGGTGACCCCAGGCGCGTATCGGCGGCCCGCGTCCTGGCGCACCCATCCTCGTTGGGCTAGGGCGCGAAGCAGTCGGTGGACGGTCGCTTGGGCCAGTCCGGTCGCCTCGGCGATCGCGAGGACCCCGAGCGGAGTCGGTGAGCGGACGAGGAGCTCGACGATTTGAAGCGTGCGGTCCACCGACTGAACTCCACCGGTGGCCCCGTCGCTTTCCACGGGCACCTTCGAAGACCAAGCCGAGGTCGTCGTCGCCGTTCGGAGATGGCCAGCCTTGCGGGCCCTACCCGTGACCAGCTCCTCATCGGGACGCGGCGGCGAACGGCGATAACGGGAGGCCGCGAGCGGGAGAACATCGCGATTGCGGGGGTGGTGCACGGAGTCAGCCCCCCGGCGCCGAGGTGGGTTGGGCGAGTGGAGTCCCGCAGAGAGAGGCGTCGAGAATCTGAGCCAGGTGGTAGTAACCGATGGCGTGGCCCGGCGAGTCGAGCTCTTCCGACGCGGCGCGCACTTGCATGAGGCATCCAGGATTGCTCGCAACGAGGGCCTCGGCGCCGGTCGCAAGAACGGCCTGCGCCTTGCGCTCGCCCAGGCGCCCCGCCCACTCACGCTGGAACAGGTTGTAGACGCCCGCCGAGCCGCAGCACAGGTCGGGGTCGGCGATCTCGCGCACGACGAGCCCGGGCACCTCCTCGAGCAAGGCCCTCGGCGCAGCTCGGATGCCCTGAGCGTGAGCCAGGTGGCAAGCATCGTGATAGGCCACGGTCATCTCGACCGGACCTCGCGTCGCTCTCGAGCCCGCTAGTGACAAGAACTCGGAAAAGTCGCGTGTCATCAGCGAGAATTGCTCGGCGCGATCGGCGTAGTTCTCGTCATCACGCAGCAGCCGTGCATACTCCTTCATCGCCGAGCCACAGCCGGCGGAGTTGACGACCACGGTGTCGACTCCGGCGCGCTCGAAGCAGTCGACGGTCTCCCGGGCGAAACGCTTCGCCTCCTCCTCTCGCCCCGCATGGCCGGACAGCGCTCCGCAGCATCCCTGCCGCGCCGGTACGACGACGTCAAATCCCTCGCGCGCAAGGACGCGTGCGGTCGCCGCGTTGACCGGAGAGAAAAGCACGGACTGGACGCACCCAGTGAGCAGCCCGACGCGGCCCCGACACTCTCCTCGCGCCGGGACCAGCTCGGCGATGCGCTCGCGCGCACCGAGTGCAGGAGCCAGGCCGTCCAGGGTGCGCAGCAGCCCCGGGAGGTGCTTGCGCACAGCCTTGCGACGCAGCAGGGAACGTAGGCCCGAGCGCTCGCCGGCAACGAGCAATGCACGCGCGACTCGCAGACGCCGTGGGTAGGGGAAGACGCCGAAGACCGCTCCCCGCAAGGCCCGTTCGCCAGGTGAGCGATGGGCCTGGCGCTCGACCTGCATCCGGGTGTCGGCGATGATCTCGTCGTAACGGACGCCCGAGGGGCACGCGGTCACACAGCTGAGACAAGACAGACAGCGGTCCAGGTGCAGCTGGGCCGCCCCGGGCAGCGGGGCGCCGTCGAGCACCTGGGAGATGATGTGGATGCGACCTCGCGGGGAGTCCATCTCCTCGCCGGTGAGCACATAGGTCGGGCAGGCCGGCAAGCAGAACCCGCAGTGGACACAGTCGGCGAGCAGCTCCCGGCTCGGCGGGTGGTCGTCGTCGAAGCCCATCAGATCCCCCCGACGAATCGGCCGGGCGAGAGTCGTCGATCGGGGTCGAAGCGCTCCTTTACCCGGCGCATCAGCTCGAGGCCGGCGACCGGGCCCCAACTGTCGACGCCAGCTTTGATCGAGGCGGGAGCGCGGAGCACGACGACGCTTCCACCGGTGCTCCCGACGCTGCTGCGCAGCACCTGCAGGAGCTCAGCGAAGGATGCCTGGTCTGTCGAGGGCTCCAGGCCCACGTAGAGGATGCCCACCCCAGCAGAGCCCCGGATCCTCAGCGGGATGGCCAGGGTCGTCTCGAGAGCAGACAGCTCGCCGAGGAGAGACGGCACGAAGCCAAGCGGCACGGCGATCTTGAGAGTGACCGGACCCGGAAGCTGACCCCACTCCTTCGGAACCGTGTCCGACACCGCGCATTTCCCGAGAAGCGCTGCCGCGCCGGCCATCCGCCGTTCGAGCGCATCCGGGTGACCCTCGAGGAGCACGCCGAGGGTCATAGGACCACCGCCCTCAGCCCGCGCGAGCTCGACCGCGGCGAACGCCAGCTGGGAGGCAAGGATGCCGGAGAGAGCTGCGCTCAGCTCAGCCTCGTCGGCGAACGTCGCCGACAGGTAGCGCTCGGCCCGCGGGCGGGGACGTAGCCGGAAGATCGCCTCGGTCACGATGGCCAAGGTGCCGTAGGAGCCTGTGAAGAGCTTGGCCAGGTCGTAGCCGGCGACGTTCTTCACCACCTTGCTGCCCGAGCGCGCCACCACGCCGTCGGCACGCACCACCGTGAGCCCGATCAGAAGATCGCGGACCGCTCCGTGCAAATACCGCGAGGGCCCCGAGAGTCCCGTGGCGATCACGCCTCCGACACTCGAGTTCGGCACGACCTCGTCGATCGGGAGCCGCTGGCCGGCGCGCTCGAGCTCGCGGTCGAGCGCTGCGAGCGTGGTCCCCGCCCGTAGCGACACGACGAAGTCCCCTGGCTCGTGCTCCACCACCCCATTGAGGCCGGAGAGATCGATCACGACGCCGAGCGATTCCGGCGAGCCCCCCCAGTCGAGCTTGGTGCCTGAGCCCCTGGCGAGCATGGTTGTCTTCGTCGCGGCACACAGGCCTACGACGGCGGCGACCTCCTCGGTGGTCACGGGGGCAGCGACAACCTCGGGCAAGAGCCCATCCACCTCGTCGGCCGCCTCCCCGCTCCGCGCCCCGCCCGAGGCGCACACGCTCGCAAGCGACTCCAAGAGCTTCATCAGTAACGCTCGGCAAGGCCGGCGACCTCGATCGGGTGCGGGCTCTGGCGCCCAGGGCGCTCGCCGCACAGCCGAGGTGTCGGGAAGATCTTGGCGGGATTGCAGAGATTGTCGGGATCGAAGGCGCAACGCAGCAACTGCATCGTGTCGAGGTCGTCCGGCCGGAACATCTTGGCCATGGAGGTGACCTTGTCGAGGCCGACTCCGTGCTCGCCGGTGATCGAGCCCCCGTGGCGCAAGCACGTCTCGAGGATGCGGCTCGACAGCTCTTCGGCGAGCGCAAGTTCACCAGGCCTGCTGGCGTCGAACAGCACAAGCGGGTGGAGGTTGCCGTCCCCGGCGTGGAACACGTTGGCAACCCGCAATCCCGCCTCCTTCGAGAGACGATTGATCTCCCGCAGCACCGACGGAAGGGCAGTTCGCGGCACCACGCCGTCCTGGACGATGTAGTCCGGGCTGATCCTCCCGACGGCGGCGAACGCCGACTTACGGCCGTGCCAGATCTGCGTCCGCTCGGCAGGCGTGGCTGCTCGCCGCAGCTCGAAGGCGCCAGCGGCGTGGCAGTGCTGTTCGACCTCCGCGAGCGCCGTCACGACCTCGACCTCGGGGCCGTCGAGCTCGACGATGAGCACAGCACCCGCGCCCTCGGGATAGGCGCAACCGACGGCCGCCTCGGCGGCCTCGATGGCGAGCGCGTCCATCATCTCGATGGCCGCCGGAAGAAGACCGACGGCGATGATGGACGACACGGCGTCTCCCGCGGCGTCGGTGTCGGCGAATCCAGCGAGCAGCGTGCGGACGGTCTCGGGGGAGCGCAGCAGGCGCACGGTCACCTTGGTGACGATGCCGAGCGTCCCCTCGGAGCCCACCAGGGCGCCCATGAGGTCGTAGCCCGGGGGATCGGGCGCCTTGCCCCCGAGCTCGAGGAGCTCCCCGTCGGGGGTGACCACCTCGAGGCCGGTGACATGGTTCGTCGTGAACCCGTACTTGAGACAGTGGGCGCCGCCGGAGTTCTCAGCGACGTTGCCCCCAATCGAGCACACCTGCTGGCTCGATGGGTCTGGGGCGTAGTAGTAGCCGCTCGGGGCGGCGGCCCGGGAGACGTCCAGGTTGGCGACGCCCGGCTCTACGACGGCGCGCTGGTTTGCGGGGTCGATCTCGAGGATCGCACGCATCTTGGCGAGGACGATGAGGACACCCTCGGCGTGCGGCACCGCTCCTCCGGACAGTCCCGTGCCCGCGCCCCGGGCGACATAGGGGACGCCTTCTTGTCCGCAGACCGAGACAACGAGACGTACGTCGGCGCTCGAGCGGGCGAGGACGACGAGCGCGGGGACGACCCGGAAGTGGGTGAGGCCGTCGCACTCGTAGGTTCGAAGCTCGGCCGAATCGGTGACGAGCCCCTCGGGCGGGAGGAGTTCCCGGAGGCGTCGGAGGACCGCGACGAGCGCGTCTTGTGGGCGGGTCATACCGGGCTCGTCCCCGCGCCCTGCTTGTATTCGAGGCGGGACGAGTGAAGGATCGGCTCGGTGTACCCGGATGGCTGCTCGGCTCCAAGGAGAACGAGCTCGCAGGCGGCTCGGAAGGCGACGCCGTCGAATCCCGGGGCCATGTCGGTGTAGGCGGCGTCCCCGGCGTTCTGGCCGTCGACCACCTCCGCCATTCGCCGCAGCGCGTCCAAAACCGTCTCTCGGTCGAGGATCCCGTGGAGCAGCCAGTTGGCGATGTGTTGAGACGAGATCCTGCAGGTGGCGCGGTCCTCCATCAGCGCGACGTCGTGGATGTCCGGCACCTTCGAGCAGCCGATCCCCTGCTCCACCCAGCGCACGGCGTAGCCCAAGATGCCTTGGGCGTTGTTGTCCAGCTCGCTTCGGACCTCTTCTGCGCTCAACGCGGACCCGGACTGCAAAGGCAGCGCCAGGAGGTCGGCGATCGACGCCCTCCGCTTGCCGAGGAGCTGCTCTTGTTGCTCAGCGACGTCGACGCGGTGATAGTGCGTGGCGTGCAAGGTCGCCGCGGTGGGCGACGGGACCCAAGCGCAATTGGCCCCGGCGAGGGGCTGGCCGATCTTCTCGCGCAGCATCTGCGCCATGAGGTCCGGGGCGGCCCACATGCCCTTGCCGATCTGGGCTCGCCCGCGAAGCCCACACGCAAGGCCGACGTCCACGTTGTTGTCTTCGTAGGCTATGAGCCACGGTTGGCTCTTCATCTCCGCCTTACGGACCATCGGACCTGCTTGCATCGAGGTGTCGATCTCGTCGCAGGTCCGGTCGAGGAAGCCCGTGTTGATGAAGGCGATACGAGATCTGGCCGCTCCGATGCACGCCTTCAGGTTGAGGGTCGTGCGCCGCTCCTCGTCCATCAGCCCGAGCTTCACCGTTCCTTGCGCCAGGCCGAGCGCTTCCTCGACTTGGGCGAACACGCCGTCGGCGAAGGCGACCTCGTCGGGCCCGTGCATCTTGGGCTTCACCACGTACACCGAGCCGTGTCGGGAGTTCCGCCTGTCGGCGCCACGGTTGATGTCGTGGAGCGCGATGAGCACCGTGACCATCGCGTCGAGAAGCCCTTCAGGAACGGGCCTGCCCGAACGATCGAGCACCGCGTCGGTCGTCATGAAGTGGCCGACGTTGCGCACGAGCAGAAGCGCTCGTCCGCGCAGGACCAGGCGCGAGCCGTCTGGCGCCACGAACTCTCGATCGTCCGCGAGACGCCGGGTCATCGGTCCGCCAGCCTTTTGGAACGTGGCTTCGAGGTCACCACGCATGAGACCGAGCCAAACGCGATAGGCAGCCACCTTGTCCGTAGCGTCGACCGCTGCCACCGAGTCCTCAAAGTCGACGATCGTGGTCGGCGCGGACTCGATCAGCACGTCCGCAATGCCGGCGGCGTCGGCCGCACCGACCGGGCCGGTTCGATCCAGCACGAGCTCAATGTGGAGGCCGTGGTTGACGAGCAGCACCGAAGACGGTGAATCGGGCGAGCCTCGGTATCCGGCGAACGCGCCCGAGTCCTGAAGCCCGCTCATCTCGCCGGCCCCGGTGTCAACTTCCAGGCGACCATGCACGGCGCGATAGGAGGTGACATCCGCGTGGGAGCCGCGTTCGAGGGGCAAGACGTCGTCGAGGAAGGCCCGGACCCAGGCCACGACCCGTGCGCCTCGCTCGGGGTCGTAGGAGCCACCGGCTGGTGGCTGCGCGACCACAGCGTCGGTGCCGTACAGGGCGTCGTAGAGCGATCCCCACCGCGCGTTCGCGGCGTTCAACGCGTAGCGCGGGTTCGTCACCGGTACGACGAGCTGCGGACCGGCGATCTCGTTGATCTCCGGGTCCACGCCTGTCGTGTCGATCTCGAAGTCGGGCCCTTCTTCTTGTAGGTAGCCGATCTCCTCAAGGAAGCTCCGGTAGGCGGCTGCGTCGTGCTCCTGATGCCGGTGCTCGATGTGCCACGAGTCGATGCGCGACTGGAACTGGGCACGCTGAGCGAGCAGCCGGCGGTTCTCGTCAGCTCGGCTGTGAACCAGGTCTGACAGGCCTCGCCAGAACGCCGCTGGCTCGACTCCGGTCCCCGGAAGCGCCTCCTCCGTGAGAAACCGGTGCAGCTCCTCATCGACGCGTAGCTGCTCCGCCTCGACCATCGCCATCGCGCTCTCCCGCCCTAGGTGAACGGACGTTACCGCCGCCTTCCGGTTGGCGGCAAACAACTTCCAGGATGTGGATTCGGTCCCTTGCTCGGCCCTCTGCGGAGCAAGCCACTTCGACTCGAATCCATCCATATCGCCGCTCTCGCGTGCGGACAGGTCACCGGCACGAGCCTTGGATAGAGTCGCCTGCGTGCCCGCCTTCCAGCCTCTTCAGTCGTCGGCGAGATCCGAAGGCTGCACCGTTCAACGCCGGCCAGCGGGCAGGTAGCGACGTTGCGCGTCGGCGTCTGTCTTCTCCCCGAGCTGCCGTGGGCCCAGGACCGGCACCGCTGGCAGGAGGCTGAACGCGCCGGCTTTGGCACCGCTTGGACCTACGACCACTTGTCGTGGACCACGCTCCGAGATGGCCCCTGGTATGGGGCGGTGCCCCTGTTAGCGGCAGCCGCTACCTCCACGTCCACCATCCGACTGGGAACGCTCGTCACCAGCCCGAACTTTCGTCATCCAGTGCCCCTGGCAAAAGAGGTCATGACCCTCGATGACCTCAGCGGTGGGCGCCTCACCCTCGGCATCGGGGCGGGCGCCGACTCCGAGGACGCACGCGTGCTCGGTAAACCGCCATGGGGCCAGGGAGAGCGGACCTCGCGTTTCGAGGAGTTCTGCGAACTGCTGGATCGATTGCTCACCCAGCCGGCGACCACCTCGAGCGGGAGGTGGTACTCGGCAAACGACGCTCGCCAGATCCCCGGCTGTGTCCAATCCCCTCGTGTGCCCTTCGCGATCGCCGCCGCTGGCCCGCGGGCAATGGCCATTGCGGCCCGACTAGGCGGCGGCTGGGTCACGTACGGCCGTTACGGCAATGCCAGGGACCTGGCACCGAACGACTGGTTCGCCACGGTGAGCGATCAGGTCGGGCAGTTGGGAGAGGCTCTCGCGGCGGCTGGCCGGCGTCCCGAAGAGCTCAGCCGAACAATGCTGGTGCCGCTAGACCTGCCCTGGGCCCAAGCATCGCCCGACGCCTGGGACGACTTCGTGGGTCACCTGGAGGGTGTCGGCATGACCGATGTCGTCGTGCATTGGCCTCGGCCCTCCGATCCCGTCAAGTCCGGCCCGAACCTGAGAACCTTCGAGCACATCACTAACTCCTTGAAGTGATGAGCCGATGGCAGGCGATGTTCCGATGTCGTAATGGCGTCGTTCCCAAGCTGCTTCGACTTCAGGCGGGTTGAGCGCGAGATTGGCCGTACAGAGCCGCAAATGCAAGCCGTCCGCGCGCCCTCCTCGGTGAAGCGCTTGCCGTCTACTTGCCCCTCCGCGGTGATCACGGCGAGGACCTCCACAGCACGTGCGCTCATGCTTCGTCTTGAGATTGCGGCCCGGTCAGAAAAGGCCCTGCTGATTCTCACGGCGCCCCCGTGTGGAAGCGCCAGGCGACTCGCTTCATCCAGCCGTTAATCAGCGGGCGGAGGGGCCGTAGAGGCGCGGGGGATGACGCGCGGCTCAGGATCCTGTAGACGCTGAACGGAAGGGATGTCTCGCCCGTCGATCACTTCAAGCAGTTGTCGTGTCGCCATCTCGCCGAGCTCAAAGAGCGGCATCCAGATGGTGGACAGCGACGGTGTGAGGTACTGAGCGATCGTGGCATCGTGAAACGCGATCATCGAGAGTTCACCGGGAACTGAAACCCCAGTCGCGTGACAGGCTGCAAGGGCACCGATCGCCGCCACGATACTGCTCGCCGCGACCGCGGTCGGTCGGCGTTCCAGTTGAAGCAGACGAAGCATGGCTTCGTAGCCGCCTGCCTCATCGAAACTTGCTCGCTGGATGTAGCCACGGGAGACGGGTAAACCGGCGGCTCGCAACGCCTCCTTGAAGCCGGACAAACGGCGGGTCGCCGTGTCCACCTCCTCTGGACCGGCAAGGCAGGCGATACGAGTGTGCCCAAGAGCGACGAGATGCTCGACGCCGCGGGCCATCCCCCGCTCGTCGTCCTCAATGATGCTGGGAACCGAGCCGCGGATCCGACGGTTCAAGATGATCGTGTTATTCACGCCATTCAAGACTGCTCGAGGCAGCGACTCTCGCAACGTTCCGCTCGCGATGAGCAGCCCGTCGACGCGCCCGCCGAGAATCAGCTCACGGTGGGCGGAGTCAACCTGCCCTACGTCGGCTGACTCAGCAAGTACGAGAACGTATCCGGCCGCCCGTGCCGCTGACTCCGCGCCCTTGATGATCTGTTCGTAGACGATGTTCGCAGTGCTTGGGATGATCAAGCCGAGCGTCGTCGTCCGGCGGAGCGCCAATCCGCGGGCGTTTGCATTCGGGACATAGCCGAGTGCAGCGGCCGCTGCAATGACACGCTGGCGCGTGGCGGGGCGGACGCGAACGGCCGGATCGTCTCGCAGGATCCGCGACACCGTCGACGGGTGAACCCGCGCCTCGCCCGCGACGGCGAGGAGAGAACTCCCCTGTCCGACACGGGCCGAAGGCCGCTTGGCGTTCGCGACGACATGATCGAGCACTGCGAGAACCGTCTTCCTGAATTGGGGCCTCGAAGGCCGATGATCAAGCGCTTGTCCAACGGAAAGCCCATGTTACTGTGGCCCTGTGGCGCGGGGCTACCTTGATGCTTTCGAAGTCCTGCCAGGGACGAGCCTCGCCGCCCGCGTTTCGGGTCAAGACGCCGCTCCGCATGTGCACGTCCGCCGTCTCGTCCACGCGGATCCAAATCTTGGTCCCGGTGCTCTATTTGAGGAGACTTCCTGGCCCCTCGAGCAGCTGCAGCCCGTCGAGGAACAGACTGTTGTAGCCGGCTCGTGCGCGATAATTCCTGGCGCCCTCACAACGGACGGCCGACCGCTCACCTTCGCGACGTGGATCTGGCCAACTGTGCTCCGTGAGACGTCGGTGGTTGCCTCCTGGATGACGAAGTCCGGCGCGGCGCGGCTCGCGATCCGCAATGGGCGACCTGGATTTGTTCTCGGCGAGGAAACGATTCTCGAGTCCCCACGCGAGCTGTACGAACGCCAGTGGGCCTTTCTGGGGCTCGGCCTCGACGCGTCGGCAGGACTGGTCAAGCTCGCCTGGGGACAGCTCGGCCGCACAGGTGGTCCCTACGAGCTCGTCCGCACGATCGCGCCGCTGCCGCCGCCGACATCGGACGGGACCCTCGTGCTCGGCGGGCACACCGAGTCCGAGGGATGGGCGCGCGGCCAGTTTGACGGCAAGCTCCACGCTCCGTTCCTCCTCGCTGAGATCCCTGACGCGATTGGTCTCATGGAGCTCATGAACTGGGGCATAGAGGGGACGAGCAGGCGCCGCGCGATCCTCGGGAGCTGGCTCTTCGGGAGCGCCGACAGTCTCTGGAAAGTCGTGGACCAGTCGGCAAATAATCACCACGGCACGCTCATTAACGCGCCCGCACTCGGCGTGTCGGGGCCATTGCCGCTCGACGGCACAACCGAGCCCCCGATGACGGCAGCGCCCTACGCAACCGTGCACCTGCATCGCGACGACCTCGAGAGCTGCCGCTGGCCGCGGACCCACCGGATCGCAGTCCCGGAGTCGGCGCGATCTGGCTTTTACAGCCTGCACGTCTCTGGCAGCGATGGCGATGCCGAGCTCCCCTTCATCGTGACCCCAGAGGTCAACCCACTTGTTCTTCTGCTCGCGCCCACATTCACCTGGCAGGCGTACGCGAACCTCGGTCGGGAAGCGGACCGCTACCCCGGCCTCTCGCACTACGCGCTCCATAACGATGGCTCTCCGGTGTACGTCACGACGCGGCTGAAGCCCTCGCCGACCCTAGAGCCGGGCGCGCGCCTGGAGGTCGACAGTGTCGACGCCTTCACCGGGACCGGAGCGCCGGGCGATGAGGCTACGGCCACGCACCTTTTGATGGCCGATCTCTACGCCAACTACTGGCTCGACCGGAGTGGAATCGACTTTGGCGTCGTCACCGACGGGGTACTTCACGAGAACGGTGCCCGCGCACTGAGGGGCGCACGCGTCCTCGTGCTGTCGGCGCACCCCGAGTACTGGACTGCCGCCATGCTCGACGCCGTCGAGCACCACCTCGATGCAGGAGGAAGCCTGATCTATCTTGGTGGCAACGGCCTGTACTGGGTGACCTCCATCGATCACGAGCGCCCACACCTCATGGAAGTCCGGCGCTGGCGTGGATCGCAGACGTGGAGCGCGGAGCGCGACGAGGTAGCTCACGTCTTCGAGCCGCAATGGGGCGGCACGTGGGCCCAGAGCGGGCGGCCGCCAGACTCCATCGTCTCGGTCGGGTTCGCGGGCTTCGGCTGGGATACCGGCATCGGCTACCAACGCACCGACGCCTCGTATGGCCCTGACTTCGCGTGGGTGTTTGACGGCGTCACGTCTGCCGTAATCGGCGAATGTGGACTCAACATGGGCGGCGCCGTCGCCTTCGAATTCGACCGTTATACCCCCGACCTTGCGCCGGTCGGAACAACTGTGCTCGCGAGCGCGATGCCGACGGGAGGCTTTTTCTTTCGGACCTTCGAGAGCGGGCCCGGGCGCGCCCCCGACGTCGAGACGCGAGCTGACATGACGATCCGGCACACCCCGGCCGGCGGCATTGTATTCAGCCTCGGGTCGGTCACGGCGAGCGGATGTCTCCCAGTGGAGGACGGGAAGAACGACCTCGCCCGAGTCTGCACGAACGTCCTCCAGCGTATGCTCGCTTAGAGAGGCGCGGGCGAGAGAAAGCGCCGGAGAACGTTCGCCGTCAGCCGGGCGACGTCGTTGTCATAGGAGGACGCGGCGAGCGCTCCGAGCCAGGTGATCGCCCCCACTGAAAAGACGCACCCACCCGATACGTAGGGCGTCATCGTAAGATCCGCTCGGACGAGCGGCTGCTTGGTACCACCCTGGTCCGGCGCGGTGAAGGCGAGATCCTCGTGGGCGAGCTGGTATGCGTCGCTATGGCCCGTGGAGGTCGCGAGCACGACCGTCTCAGGCGGTGTGCCGCAGCGGGGGTCGGCGCGATCCACCTCGTTGCCGGCCGCACCGCCGAGAAGGAGTCCCGATTCGCCGATCGCCTGGTCGTCGGTCAGGCCCTCGAAAACGAAGCTCCAGCGGGGCTCACTCGAGACCCGTCGATATCCGGGCGCATCGTCGTCAGCACCCTGCGCGCTGAAGCCGACGCCGAGCAGCCGGTTCGGTGGCCGGCCGCGGTGGCGCCAGAGGCCCCCTTGCTCCCCGGTCGTCGCATGGTGGGTCTCCCCCGGGTCACTCTCCCAGGCGCGGCCACCGGCGTTCCCCCGACGCACCTCGATCAGATGCGGCCGCTCGGGGTGGACGGAAGTGACCCAGTAAAACCCGTTGCCACCGAGGTACATCAGCCGGCCGCCGCCCTCGACATGGGCTTCGAAGGCATCGATCAGCTGCTCGCTGACGTACTCGGGGTGACTCCCCGTCAGCACGACGCGGTACCCGGCGAGCGCTTGCTGTCCCTCCCCGTGCAAGAGATGGTCGGTGAGGACATCGAAGGCGTAGCCCTCCCGCTCCAGCCAATCGAGCAGGTAGAGGTCCTCGCCGAGGTGGACCGGTCCGTCGAACAGCCAGAAGCGGTAGGTCGGATCGAGGTTGAGCACCGGCCGACGGCATGACGAGAAGCAGACCCCTGTGCCGTCATCGTGGTGGTCGTACAATGAAAGCCCGAAGTCGCGGTGCACCGATATCTCGAGGTCCTGAGGCGACGGATGCTGCGGGGTCTCCCCAAAGTGGGGGAGCGACTCGCGCACGTGCTCATTCGCGTACGCGAGATAGGTAAAGGTAGGGAGCACGACGGCGATCGCCGGGCGCTCGCCGCCCGACCGCGGGGCGACGAAGAAGGGCACGTATCGAGATCCCGCCGTGCTCTGCAACTTGGCCGCATACACGCCGGACGACAGTCCGTCGGGCAAGGTGAGCGTGGCGGTCGTCGACCAGCCGGCGTCTTCAAGGTCGTCGCGATGGAGTGCCAGGGCACGATACATGTCCGGAGCCTGCGCGTAACAGACGACGCTCCCGTCGTAGGCGTGACCTGTCACTGCTGACATCGGCGCATTGAGCAGATGGGCAACGATGCCCTGTCCCCGGTCGTCGAGGACCGCCGCGTTGTGCACCTCGGGTCCGAGCTGCCACGAGTAGCTGAACGCTCCGCCGAACGCGGCCAAGGAAGCGCTCCCCGAGACTGTCGGCGCCTCTACTTTCCCTGAAAAGTGGCCGACGCGCGGCGGGTTCTCCCCGGGCTCGCCGACGTCGGAGTCGCCGCCAGCACCGAGCATTAGGCGTTCTGGGCGGGCATCCCCCCGCAGCGCCACGACGTCGGTCTCGTCGAGCTCGAGTTCTGCATCCAGGAGCTGGCGCCCGCTCGGCGCGTCGAGCACACTCTCCACCACGAGCTGCGCCAGGCGAGTCTCGAGGTCGACACTGAGGCGCGCCTCGTACCAGCGGCCCACTTGCAGAACGGTCGCCGGCCCGGCGCGGACGCGCCGTCGCCGCAGCCCGCAACCGATCCCGAGGTAGGGGCCGCCGTCGCCGTCGAGCGCGAGCTCCATACTGGCGCGCCCGTCGGCGGCGAGGAGAGCGGCGACGACTTGAGCCTCACCGCCATCGAACACGCCCGGGCGGAACATCAGCTCCACCGCATATCTCTCGGCAGTCTGCAGAGCCGGAAGCAGGTCGGTGAGAACGCACGAGCCCGGCGCCACCTTCTGCACCGCCGCCCCAAACCGACAGCTTGGCCACCACTCCTCGACGTACTCCCGCCGACCGGGCGCCAAGGCGCTGTTGTCGGCCTGTAAGACGCGGATGATCGACACGTCGAAGCCAATCTCGCTGCTCACCTTCAGCTCTATCGTCTCGCCAGGTCGGGCCGTCCAGCGGTCGAAGTAGCCGATCGGTGGACCGGCCCCTAATTCCCGCGTCGTCACGGCTCGGTCAACAGCAGCCGGACCGCCGCGTCCGACTTGGAGAAAGTCGCCGTGTGGCGTCGCAGCGTGAGCGCGGGCTCGGACTGGAGCGCGGCGGTGAGCTGCGCTGCCGAGGCGAAACGGAGCAGCCCCACGCCATCGGGGCCGCCATCGGCGGGCTCGGCGACGGGAAGCAGACGCACGTCCGTCAGGCCGGAGAGATCGCCAATGAGACGGCGGTGCTCGCCGAGCCACGCCTCGAGGAACTGCTCCCGGGAGACACCGTCCTTGCGGTAAAGGATGACGCAATACACCGTCGGCTCATTCATCGGCGAGCAGGACCTTGTCATAGAGAGGGTAGAGCGTCCCTGGCACCGGGACGAACCCGTGCACTCGCGGCGAGATCGCGTATGTCTCCGCCGGCGAGCAGAGTGGGATGTACGGCAGTTCGCGCATGAAGCTCTCCTGGACCTCGCGGCTCCGCTCGCCGAGCTCTTCAAGCGTCGACGCCTGGAGGAACCGGTCGTAGGCGGCGTCGACGGCCGGCACGATCGAGCCCTGCCAGTTGCACCCGGCGTCTCCGGTGCACGACGACCGCGAGAAGCCCATGACGGCCTCGATAGCGTCCTGCCAAAGCCACTTCGACACAAAGGCTGCCGGCCGCTTCGCGCACGCCCGGTAGAAGTCTTCGAACGGCGTGTAGTACTCGAACTCGAGGACGATGCCGGCCGCGGCGATCTGACGGCCGAGCTCGCCGACGAGCCGGCGAAAGGCCGGGGCGTCCTGCGTAACGCAGGGCAGGCGCAGCGGAACGCCGTCCTTCATGCGCACCCCGTCTGGCCCCCGCACCAGACCATGGGCGTCGAGTACCGCCTCCGCTTGGGCGATGGACAGCGGCGGTACCGTTGCGGGGTCGAAGTTCGAGGCGAAGACGTCCCCGACCGGAACTGGCGAGCGGCGGCCGTTGCCGAGCCCGCCGAACGCCGCCGCGACGAGCGCAGGACGGTCTACAAAGGCATCGACGGCGCGCCGCAGCTCGACGTCGTCAAAGCCGAAGGCTCCGTCGAATCTGAGCGCTAGGTAGAACTGGGAGATCTCGTCCTGCTCGACGTAGCGCCAGCGCTCGGCGCTCTCGTGCTGGATCCACTCCGGCCGCACCGCTCGGACAACATCGACGTCGTCGCGCCCTAGGGCCGCGCACCGGGCGTCGTCATCGCTCTCGGACATCCAGCTGACGACGCGCGGCCGCGTCTCGCCCGCCCCGTGGACGAGTTCGCCCACAACCTCGTCCGGCTCATAGGAAACGAGACGATAGGGCCCAGTCCCATCTGCCAACTCGATGCCGTAGCGGGCGCCGAGTGCTTCCCGACGCCGGTCATTGGCGATCGCAGTGTGTGTTCCCCACAACAGCGTCGGGAGTCGAAGCCAGGGATAGTGCAGCCGGATCTCGATCGTCCCCTCGTCGAGCGCTCGGACCGTGTCGACCGGGTCCCAGTACCAGAGCTGATGAGTCCGGCCATCGCCCCAGCGACAGCGTTCGAGCGCGGCGACGACCGCCGGCGCGTCGCACGGATCGCCCGAGTGGAACCGCGCTTCCGGACGGAGCCGCAGACGCCAGACGAGGCCATCCTCACTCGGCGACCACGCCACCGCCAGCCCAGGCAGAGGCTGTTCGCTCGGGCCCTTGTTGAGGAGCCCCTCGTAGATCGCAACGCCGGGCGGGTCGATGTGGTCCCCGCCAACGGGGTCGAGCTTCGTGAACCGGTACTCGAAGATCTCGCGCATCGTTCCCTCCTTGTGTTCCCGTGCGGCAGGCACGGCTGTTCGCCGCGACGAGCACGCCGTAATGACCATTGCTCCCAAACCCGCGCGTGCTCCAACGAGTCCTAGAAGATTCGAACCGCGACGTCCGCGGGTGCTGCCAGATAGTCGACGAGGCCGTCATCCAGTCGCACGAGAGTGACCGAGCACCCCGCCATGTCGAGGGATGTGCAGTACTCCCCGACATAACTACGCGCGACGTCGATCCCCCGGGCCACAAGTTGCTCGTGCGCCCGGCCATATGCGAGGTAGAGCTCACTGACCGGGGTGGCGCCGAGGCCGTTGATCATCAGCGCGACCTGATCGCCGCGCCGATAGGGTAAATCTGCGACAACGGCTTCGACCAGCGCATCGATGATCTCGTTTGCGCTCCCTAGCGGCTCCCGACTCCGCCCCGGCTCGCCGTGGATACCGACTCCCATCTCCATCTCACTCTGGCCAAGCTCGAAGAGCGGGCTTCCTTTCGCGGGCGGCGTGCAGGAGGTAAGTGCCATGCCCATCGTTCGCGTCACAGAGTTCACCCGGTTGCCGAGCAAAACGAGATCGTCGAGACTCGCGCTGAGTTCCGCCGCCGCCCCGACAGCCTTGATGACGAAGAAGTTTCCTGCCACGCCACGACGGCCGATCGTATAGGTCGAGTCCTTCACGGCCACGTCGTCGTCGATAACGACGGTGGCTACGCGGATGCCCTCGGCCTCGACAATCTCCGCTGCCATCTCGAACGCCATGCCATCGCCCGTGTAGTTGTTCACGAGATAAAGCACGCCCATCGGCGAGTTCAGCATCTTGGTCGTTCCGACGACGTAGTCGACCGGCGGAGCAGAGAACACGTCGCCCGGGCAGGCGCCGTCGAGCATCCCTCGCCCGACGAACATCACGTGCGCAGGCTCGTGCCCAGATCCGGATCCTTGAATGACCGACACCTTGTCCTCACGCGGAGCATCAACGCGCATGATGAGGTTGAATTCCGGCACGTACCGGAGGGAGCCCGGGTTCGCGAGCGCGGTTCCCTTTAGCATCTCCGCTACAAAGTCCTGCGGGTCGTTAATGAGCTTCTTCATGTGTGCGCCTCCGAATCGCTCCGTCCCACATGCTCTGACCAGCTCGCCGCGATGTCCTGGAACATCCGGGCCACGGCAGCCGCTCCCGGATCGAGCGTTCCGACGCTCCGGTCGCCGGCGTACGAGGCGCGCCCGCGCTTCGCCACCATAGGGCGGGTCGCCTCCGCGGCCTCGGACGCGACGACCGCGGCTCTGCTTAGGGCATCGGCTGCAGCGCCACCATTGAGTAGCTCGCCCTCGAGCGCATTGACCGCCGGAACGAGAGCGTCGAGAAGAGTCTTGTCCCCGACATCGGACTTCCCGCGTTGCCTGATTCCCTCGATTGCGGCCCACAGCATGGCAAGCACCTCCGCACATTCCAGCTCCGACTCGTTGCCGGCGACGGTTCCGGCACGCAGCAACGCCGTACCCCAGATCGGTCCAGAGGTCCCGCCCATCCGTCCCATCACCGTCGTTGCGACCCCCTTCAAGAACCCACCGATGCTCGCGCGGTCGAGCTCTGACCAGCCAGCGAGGACGGCCTCGAAGCCACGAGCCATGGAGTAGCCGAAGTCGCCGTCGCCAACGACCGCGTCAAGCTCTCCGAACAAGCCCTCGTTGTCGACAGCGGTGCGGGCCATCGAACCAATGACAAATGCGACGTCGCCGAGCGTTGCCGTCATCCGTCCCCCTGCGCACCGGCAGAGTGAGCGCCGTCCGTCATTCCGAGCATGCACATTTCCAGATCGCGCAAGGTCACCCAGCCAACAGGAGAGGCCTGGCTTCGGTTCTCGTATACGTGCGTCGCCTCCCCCCCGGGATCACCGAGAGAGCTCACCACGAAAGCTGCCTCTTTGAACGATTCGTCCCGCGTGTAGTTGCTGACAGTGATGACGCACGGCAACCCAGCTCCAACTGCCGCGAGCAGGCCGTTGCGTGAGTCTTCAACGACGACAGTTGTCTGCCGATCCGCTCCGAGGCGCCCGACAACCAATTCATAGATGTCAGGCGCAGGTTTCTTCCGCTCGACAATGTCCCCAGCGAGTACCGCTGAGAAGCGCCCCGCATCGCGCACGCCGATCGCGTGCTCGAGGATCGCCCGAACGGACTCCTCCGCGGACGTGGAAGCAACAGCCAGTTGCCAGCCTGCATCGAGTGCTTCGCGGGCAACGCGGGCGACACCAGGGCGGGGTGGGAGGCCCCCGCGCGCAACAAGCTCGCGGTAGATCTCCGACTTTCGCCGATGCCATGTCTGCAGCACGCTCGACTGAGCTTCGGGGTCTCTCGGTAGACCCATCGCCGCGACGAGTTCGGGGGTGAGCAGAGTCGCCATCCGCTCCTTTCCACCGCCGATCGAAAGTTTCTCCGCGTACTCTGCCTCACTCCAGCACACCGGCAGCCCGAACTCCGCAAACGCCTGATTGAAGGCGCGGCGGTGACCGTCGCGCTCGGTGTCGGAGAGAACACCGTCACAGTCGAAGATCAAAGTCCTCACGCTTTTCCAGCACTGCCAAAGAGCTGAATATGGTGCGCCGCCATTTCCATCACGCTTGAGCGGACGTCACGGAAGAAGGACGGAGGGTCCCACTTGCCCTCGAAACGAGCCTTCTCCAGATGCGCAAGGCTCGACTGCATGAAGTTGATTTTCAGCGCTGTCGAAATGTTGATCTTGGCGCAACCTCGCTCAATCAGACCTCGGAATTGTGCCTCCGCCATGCCAGTTCCGCCGTGAAGCGCGATGGGGATCGACGTCGCCGAGACGACGTCCGAGACGCGCTGCATATCGAGAGCCGGTTCGCTCCGGTAGACGCCGTGAGCGTTACCGATCGCCGGTGCGAAGACATCGATGCCACTGCAGCGAACGAAGTTCAGTACCACTTCGAGGGACTGCTGCGCGGCGTCCTCGTCAGAACCAACGCCATCCTCCACGCCGGTGATCGCCTCTATTTCACCTTCGACGTGGGCGCCGTACCGGCGAGCCTCGTGGACCACCTCGGTTGTCTGGCGGAGGTTTTCGACCACCGATAGCTGCGAGCCATCAAAAAGAACCGAGTTCCACCCCTTTTGCAGGCACTCGGTGATCACCGCACGGTCGGGACAGTGGTCGAGGTGCAGACTTACCGGAACATCGACGGCTTTCGACATCTCTTCCCACATCGAGAACAAAACGCCGCTGCCAATCGAACGGACCGTCTTCACCGACGTTTGGACAATGACCGGCGCCCGCGAGACCTGCGCCGCAGCAAGCACAGCCTCCATGGTGAGGTCATTCACGACGTTGAACGCAGCCACCCCGTAGTGTTCATCGAACGCCTTCTTCAGGATGTCCATCAGCGGAACGGCAGGCATCTCACCTCTCGGAGCCCCGGCAGCCAAAGTCCAAGTTGGCCAACATGGCGATAGGTCGTAGGGATTGGGCGCCGGAACTGGCGAGAGCCTTGAGCTCGAAGTGATCACGCCTTCTGGGCCTATACAACCTCGGCCTCCCGACGCCAAGCGCTTGCTGCGATGGGCACGCCCTGCGACCAGACCTGTGCCGGGCGGAGGATCGCAGTCGCGTCGGTGCGGAGGTCACCCTCGACGAGAAGGAGGTCTGCGGCGAGTCCTGGAACGATCGCTCCTGTGCGGTGCTCGAGGCCGAAGACGCGCGCCGGAGCGGCCGTCGCCGAAAAGATCGCCTCCTCGCGTTGGAGGCCGACCTCACGCTCGAGGGCCAGCACAGCACGTGCCGTGCTGCCGTGCGGCACATTGGTCACACCCGCATCGGTGCCAGCAAGCAGCGGCACGCCTTGGCGGGCAAGGGCGGTGAACACCGGCAGCATCTCCTTTCGGATCCGAGCGCGATCGTGCATCACCTGTGCGTGGTCGCGGATGCCGGGCATGCCGACGGTGATCGTCGGATCGATCACCGTGCCCCCGGCAAGGAGCGCCTCCACGGTCGTAGGCGAGAGCCCGATGCCCTCGCTCGAAGCGCACGTACCGTGGGCGACGATCGTCGCACCGGCGCGCCCGGCGATGGCGACGGCTTCCTCTGAGTGGGCGTGGACGACGAGGGGGCGCCCGAGACGACGTGCCTCGTTGGCGAGCGCAAAAAGCACATCCGCCGGATACTGCAGCATCCCGGGATTGCTGCCCGGCGTGAGGTTGCCACCGGTCAGCATCACTTTCAAGAAATCGGCACCGGCCCCTACCTGGCGGCGCGCCTCGCGGATGACATCGTCGATGGAGTCCGCGCAGCCGCCGAGCCATGAACAGTGCCCCGCCGTCGTCGTAATGGGTGCGCCACTCGCGAGGATGCGCGGACCGGCGACACGGCCACTCGCCACCGCGTCGCGCACCTGAAGCACCACCTCGCAGCGAGCCCCGCAGTCGGCCAGGGTCGTCGCACCGGACGCCAGGGCGATCTGCGCATGCTGCAGCGCGACGAGCCCGAGCGTGACGTCGCTCGCCTCGGTGACGTCCTCGATCACGCGCGATCCGCCACTGAAGGAGAGATGCACATGGCTGTCGATGAGCCCGGGGAGCAGCGTGGCATCCCGTCGCTCAACGTGCACGATCGCTTCAGCAGGTGGAACGGGACGATTGCGGACCTCGATGATCACGCCGTTCTCGACCAGTACCGTCACACCGGCGACGAAACCGCGGGCGGGAAGGAAAGTCGCGCCCGCCGTCACCGCGAAGCGGCGCGACTCCGCCGGACGATGCAGGTCGACCCCCGAGGCGTCTGCCATTTGCGCGAGATCGGTCAAAGCAGATTCGCAGGCAGGCCGATCTTGTTGAACTGGTTAGCGGCCAGCTCGACGTGTCGCTTGCCGTTTACCATAGAGAAGGCGAGGTGGCCGGGCATAAGCGCTGCGTAGTCGTAGTCGAGGAGCGCGTTCATCGACGCCGCGTACTCCTGCACGCTCGAGTCGCCCACGTTCTGAAGGATGATCTTGCCGCCCCAGAAGACGTGGTCCCCGCTGAACAAGTAGCCGCCCGAGCCCCCGGTCAGGTGGAAGCAGATGTGCCCCCGGCAGTGCCCGGGGGTGTCAATCGCCTCAAGCGTGAAACGCCCTGCCTGAAAGCGCTGGCCGTGGGTCAGCTCGACATCGACCTCGCAAGGCTCAAGGGCAAACTCCGAGGGGTAGAAGCCGAAGCTCTTCGCCCACCGTAGGCCGTTGTCCTCCTCGTCCCCGGCGCGTACTTGCTCGGCGACCTCGCGGGAGATCGCGATCTGGAGCTCAGGCGAGAGTGCCTTGCGCATGTAGGAAAGAGCCCCCGCGTGGTCAGCGTGGTAGTGCGTGATGAACAACCGCGTGATCGCGCGCGGCTCGAGACCTTCGGCGCGGATGTTCTTCACGACCTGCTCGCCGCCGTCGAAGCCCGCATCGATCATCCACAGTCCTTCGCCCGTGTCCAGGACGTAGCTGTTGCAGTCGAGCCGGCCCGACAGGTTGAACCCATAGTCGCCGCCGCCAACAAGATAGAGGTGGTCGTTGATCTTCATTTGGCCAAAAGCTCCTCGGGGATTGAGTACGCGTGCGCAGTGAGGCCGCCGTCTACGACCAGGTTTTGCCCGGTAACGTAAGCGGCGTCGTCTGAGGCGAGGTAGGCGAAGGCCGCCGCGATCTCCTCGGGCTTGCCGAGCCGGCCCATCGGGACGAGTGGCCAGTGCTTGCGCGCCCGCTCCATCGCCTCCTCACTTCCGAGCACCGCCACCGACTGCGGCGTGTCGAGGGGTCCTGGGCTCACGGCATTGACGCGGATGTTCTCGTGGACGAGCTCGAGCGCCATCGTCTTCGCGAGGTTGACGATTCCGGCCTTGGAGGCGCCGTAGTGTGCGTAGTCCTTCGAGGCGCCAATCGCCGACACGGACGCCGTGTAGAGGATCGCCCCACCGCGCCCCCCAGCGACCATGGCCCGCGCTGCGATCTGGCCGATGATGAACGATGCACGGAGGTTCACCCCGACGACACGGTCCCAGTCCGCGAGTGACATATCAAGGAAAGGCGCGGAGCTGTGCGCCGGCGCGTTGCTGACGAGGATGTCGAGGTGCCCGGCGCTCGCTACGATCATGTCGATCGCCTCCTGACACTGCTCGACAGAGGTCACATCGCCGACGAAGGAGATGACCTTCGCGCCGCGCTGTTCGACCTCACCAGCGACAAGCCCGAGGTTGTCGCCGTTCAAGTCAAACAAACATATGGTTTTCGCGCCTTCCTCGGCGAAGCGCTTCGCCGTTGCCCGTCCGACCCCGCTCGCCCCGCCGGTGATCACAGCGGAGCGGCCTTCCAGCCGTTGACACAACATGGTCTTGTCTCCTTGTCTTCGAGGCGCTGCCTCCAATGAGGCGAGCATCAGCTGGCCGGCGCGCCGGTCGGTGCGACGAGCGTCATGAGCTCGGCGGCGATCCGGTCTGGGGTGGGGAGGAGGGCTGCGGACAGGCTGGGCGCTGCCGGCATTCGGCAGTCGCGCGCACCGATGCGGACCGGCGCCGCAGTGAGCTGGGAACCCATTTCTTCGACGACGCGAGCGACGATCTCACCGCCGAAGCCGCCAGTCGTATTTGCCTCGTGGACGACCGCTAGCCGACCCGTTCGCGCCACCGAGTCGAACACGGGATTGAGATCGAGCGGAGAGAGCCAGCGCAGGTCGACAACCGTCGCGTGCACACCGCGCTCATCGAGAGCGGTGCGCGCCGTCAGCACGTCAGAAACTGCGGCTCCCCACGAGACGACGGTGACGTCGCCTCCCTCGGCAACGACGCGCGACCCGCTGACGGCCTCGAGCGGGCCATCAAGGGCGACTGCCGCCTTTTGCGCATAGAGGCGGCGACTCTCGAAGATCAACACCGGGTCGTCCGAGGCGATCGCAGCGCGAAGCATCTCGTAAGCGTCGACGGCGTTCGACGCTAGTCCGACACGCAGGCCGGGGATGTGTGCGAAGAGCGCCTCGAGTGACTGGCTGTGCTGAGCGCATGAGCCGGGAGTCGCGCCTTGCTGGGTCCGGATAGTGAGTCGCGGGACGAGCGCCCCGTTCGAGACGTAGCGCGCGTTTGCCACCTGGTTCACGATCTGGTCCATCGCGACAAGGAGGAAGTCGCCGTACATGATCTCGACGACCGGACGTAGACCGGAGACGGCTGCGCCAAGAGCGGTACCGACCATCGCGGACTCCGAGATCGGAGTATCGAAGACGCGCTCATCGAAGCGGGCGCGGAGTCCCTTCGTCGCCCCGAACGGCCCGTTTGGCAGCGCGACGTCCTCCCCGAAGATGATCGATTCGGGATAGCGCGCGAGCGCCCACGCCAGCGCCTCGTTGACGGCACGGATGTAGGAGATCTCCACCACGCTCATCGTTCCGGTCCTGCGTAGAGACCGACGAGGGCTCGCTCTGGGTTTGCCGGTGGCACGCGACGTGCCACGTCGAGTTCCTCCGCGAGCAACCGGGCGACTCGTGCGCGCACGGCATCGGTGGCCTCATCGTCGCTGATGGTGGCTGCGAGACGCACGAGCGGCTCGCGCAGGCGCGCCGCGTCGAGCTCCCCAGGCGGCCGATAGGCCTGGAGGTCGCCCGAGTAGTGGCCGACGAGGCGGTGCGTCTCGGCCTCGATGAGGAACGGCCGCTGAGACCCGATGGCGGTCGCACGCGCCCGCTCCACGGCCGCGCCCACCGCGTCGGGATCGTTACCGTCGACGAGCACCGACTCAATGCCATAGGCGGCTGCTGCCCGAACGTGCGCCGGCTTGGCGGTGAGCGCCTGTGACGGCGTCATTTCGACGTAGCCGTTGTTCTCGACGACGACGACGAGCGGGACGGCGAGGACGGCCGCCATGTTCAGCGACTCGTGCACGGCGCCCTGATTCATCGCGCCGTCGCCGATCGACACCAGCCCGATCGCGTCTCGCCGCTGGAAGCGCCGGGCGAGAGCGGCGCCGAGCGCCATCGGGACACCAGCACCGACAATCGAATTCTCTCCAAGGAAGCCGTGATCGGGGGCCATGAAATAGGCGGAGCCGCCCCGGCCGTCGCAGAGAACCGAGGCGCGGCCCATCAGCTCGGCGAAGAGCGCCGCGAGCGGAACGCCTCTCGCGATCGCCCAGCCGTGGCCACGGTAGGTCGCGATGACTGCGTCTGAGGCTTGGAGCACCGCAGAGGCGCCGACCGGGACGGCCTCCTGGCCTATGCAGAGGTGGGTCGACCCCGTGATCTCGCCGATTCGGAGCAGCTCCATCACCTGCTCCTCGAATGCACGGATCGTGTACATCTGCTCATAGAGGGCGAGTAGGTGCGCCGGTGCTTCGAGCGTGCTCACAGAGCCTCCCCGGGCTGAGTCCGGCCGGCGAGTTCGAAGGCCGCCTGTTCGAGCAGGAACTTGAGCGTCAGGCTCGCCACCTGGTAATCGTGGGAGCGGTCTCCCTCTGTGCACGACGGACTGAGATCGGCGCGGAGGCACCACGCGTTCGTCGACTCGATGATGGTGTCGGCATAGGCAGAATCACCGGTGCCCTCAGACTCGAGGATCACGAGTTTCGGGACCAGTCGCCAGCTCGGAGCGGGTACGCCCCCACCGGCGCGCTGACGCGGGCTGAGACAGACGGCCGACACTGGCGCTTTCGCAAAGTCCGTGGCAAACATGAGGTCGACAGCCGCTCCCTCGGCGACCACGCCGGCGACGCCTGTCAAACCGGCCGTGAACGTAGTCCAAGCGGTGTGAACTGCCCGTTCACCGTCGGCCTTGAAGTCACCGGCGCTAAGACCGTGGCCGGCGAGGTCGAGGCTGAGGCAGGTGATCCCCGCTGCTACGAGCGGAGCGCACAACCAGCGAAGCGAGTCGAGATCGGTCCCGACGTCGTGAAGGAAGAGCAAGGAGATATCGGCAGACGGCCATCTCCAGGCAACTCCGGCGAGGTCGGCCCCCTCACCGAAGCTCACCGCCTCCGGGGCGGGGAAGCCGATCTCGGACACGGTCATGCGGGCACCTTTGGGATGGCCTCGATGAGGCTCTGAGTGTAGGGATGCGACGGCGACCGGAAGATATCGCCGGGTACGCCCTCTTCGACGACCTTTCCGCTCTCCATCACGAGCACGCGCTCGCAGAACTGCTGGACGATCCCGAGGTCGTGCGAGATGAACAGGCACGAGATGGAGAACTCATGGCGAAGGTCGATGAGTAGATTGAGAACCTGTCCCTGCATCGACACATCGAGCGCGCTCACTGGCTCGTCGGCCACGAGGACATCCGGCTTCATCGCAAGTGCGCGGGCGATCGCGACGCGCTGGAGCTGTCCGCCTGAGAGCTCGTGCGGATACAGGTCACGGTAGCGCTGAGGCAGTCCAACATGGTCGAGGAGATCACCGAGCGCCGCTTGGGCCGCCTGCGCACCGAAGGCACGCTTTGCTCCTTGGCAGATGCTGGCGCCAATCGTCATCCGTGGATCGAGTGATGCGAAGGGATCCTGGAATACCGCCTGGACAATCCGCGGTAGGCGCTTGCGCTCAGCGCCGGAGGCGGCGCCGACGTCGATGCCGCCCACATACACGTGTCCGGACGTCGGGCGCGCCAGTGAGAGGACGAGCCGCGCGATGGTCGTCTTGCCGCTCCCGCTCTCTCCGACAATGCCGAGCGTCTCACCGCTGCTCATCTCGAAGGAGACGTCGTCGACAGCGACGTGATCCGGCGCGCCGCGCCGTCCGCGGAAGACCTTTCTCGCGTCAAGTAGCTGGACGATTGACACCGTCATTCCGCCTCGTACTCGATGGGATTGACGCAGCGGACCGTTGTCGTCCCACTCCTAAAGTCGGGATGCTCTCCGACGCACTCCTCGCGGACGCGCTCGCAGCGAGGAGCAAATCGACACCCTGTCGGCCACGTTCCCGGCTCGGCAATACTGCCGGGTATGTAACTGAAGCGCTCGCCGTAGGGACGGATGCTCCCGCTGGCAACAAGACCCTTCGTGTAAGGATGACGAGACACTCGGAAGAGAACTTTGGAGTCCGCGACCTCGACTATCTCTCCGGCGTACATCACCGCCACTCGATCGGCGAGCTCGCTGACGAGCGCAAGGTCGTGGGAGATCCAGACGACGCTCATCTGAAGCTCACGGCAGAGTTCGCGCACGAGCTCGACGATGCCCGCCTGCGTAGTGACGTCCAGCGCCGTTGTCGGCTCATCCGCAAGCAGGACGCGTGGCTTGAGGACGAGCGCCGCCGCGATCATGACCCGCTGGCGCATTCCGCCCGAGAACTCGTGCGGATACGCCCGCATGCGTTGGGCCGCTCTCGGGATCCCGACGCGGTCTAGCAGCTCGATGGCATCCCGCTTCGCCTGGGAAGCGCTGACGTCTTTATGGGCGCGAATCGTCTCGATTATCTGCGCGCCAATGCGGGCGCACGGGTCGAGACTCGAGAGCGGGTCTTGGAAGATCATGCTGATCGCGTTGCCGCGCAGCGCCCGGAACGCCTTCGGCGCAAGTCCGAGCAGCGAAGCGCCATCGAGGTGCACGTCCCCGCCGGTCACCGCGAGGCCAGAAGGCAAGAGGCCCATGCACGCAAGAGCCGTTAGCGACTTCCCCGAACCACTTTCGCCGACGAGGCCGACGATCTCACCCTGCCCGACCTCGAGATCGACGTGGGTCACGAGCCTCTTCTCCGTCCGCCGCAGGCGCTGGGAGATGGACAAGTCGAGGAGTGCGAGCGCAGGACGGCTGGCGGGCACCGCCGCCGGACTCACCGACGCTTTCACGAGGAGTTCCGGTCCCCTCATCGCCTCGGCACCCGCCCGTGGGGATCGAGGCGACCCCGTAGGAAGTCCCCGAACGCATTTAGGAACAGCACGACGAGCGCCAAGAGCGCGCCGGAGAGAACGACGGGCCACCAGCTGACGTTCAGGTACTGCTGGCCCACCGAGAGCATGAGCCCCAGGCTCGGCATCGGCGCTTGCACGCCGAGGCCGAGGAACGAGAGTCCCGCCTCACCGATGATCGCCGTCGCGACGTAGTACACGGCGATCACAATCGTGATGGGCATAAGGTTCACGACGAAGTGCCGGACGCTGATCACGAGCTTCGGGACGCCGAGCACTCGAGCCGCGTTCACGAAGTCCCGCTCGCGCAGGGACAGCACCTCGCCGCGGACGATACGGGCATAGCCAGGCCAGGTCGTCAGCGCGAGGGCGAGAACGACCGTCGTCACGCTCGGGCCGATGGCGCCAGCGAGGAGGACGGCAAGGAGGATCGCCGGGAAGGCCCACGTTACGTCGACGATGACGTTGCTCACCGCGTCGGCCGTACGACCGAAGTAGGCGCCGAGGATCCCGACCGTGAGCCCGAGAACAAGCGAGAGCACAGTCACGCCAATCCCGATCATCAACGAGATGCCAAGGCCGGCAATGAGCTGCCAGAGGAGATCTCGACCGAGGTTGTCCGTTCCGAGCACGTGGCCGGTGGAGAGAGGCGCCTGAAATGTCGCCGTCAGATCCTGGGTGAGGTAGAGGTGCCGCCACGAAGGCACGAGCTGCAGGACGATCCCGAGGATCCCCGCCGCAATAATGATGACTCCACCGATCGTCCACACAAGGTTGTGCGGCTGGAACAAGATGAGAAAGCGGCTCGGTCGCGCCTTCAGGCCGGTGCCCTGGGCAGCGATCTGCGGGGCGGTCATCGTCATCCATGCTCCCCGGTCACCCGCACGCGAGGATCGACCAGGCTGAGGGCGATATCGCCAAACGCACTCGCCAGTACGACCGCCGCAGCCAGGAGCAGAGAGAGCACCTCGGTCACGTCGTAGTCCCGCTGGAGCACGGACTGCACCAGCTCGGTGCCGAGGCCCGGCCAGCGGAAGATCACCTCAACGATCAGCGTGTAACCGAGCAGGTTACGCACCTCGATTATCCCGAGCGAGATAATCGGGCCCATCGAGTTGCGCAGCACGTGGCGCCACTGGATCCGCCTCTCGGAGACGCCCCGGGCGCGCAGCGTTCTCGTGAAGTCAGCCGAGAGCTGCTCGAGAAACGACGTACGAGTCACGCGAACCGTGAGCGACCACTCTGCAGCGGCGAGCACGATCGCCGGCAGGACGAGGTTCGAGAAAGAGCCGGCCCCAGCCACGGGCAGCACATGGAGGTGAATGCCTAGGACGAGGATGAGGATGATGCCGAGTACAAAGTTTGGAATCGCAAGGACAATGCTTGAGAACGCGCGCACCCCCCGGTCGAACCACGAGTCGCGTTTGATCGCCGCGAGGACGCCAATCGGAATGCCGACGCCAAAGATGAGAACGAACGCGGAGCCGGCGAGCAGTGCGGTATAGCCGGCAGAGTTCGCGACGATCGTCTTCACCGACAAGTTGCTAACGAGCGACGTTCCGAAATTACCGCTCAACAGCCCAGTCATGAAGTGCCAGTACTGGACCGGCAGCGGGTCCAAAAGCCCGTGACGGCGTTCGTACGCGACGATCACCGAGTGTGGCGTGGTCGCGAGGTTGAAGACACTGCTCACGACGCTGCCGGGTGAGGCATGCATGCTGTAGAAGGTGACTATCGAGACAAGGACGATGATCACCACGGCGTAACAGAGGCGCGTTAGAACGAACTTCATGTGCTCACTTCATCATCGCTGCCCTTGACAAGCCGTTACCGCCTAGCGGGCAGCTTCTCCGGTCACGCATTCTGCAGGTAGACATCATTGTAAAATGGGTACAGGTTCGCCTGGTTCGGCTGCCAGCCGACGACGTTTTTGTTGTGAACCCAAATCGTGTTCTGTGTGTAAATGGGGATCAAAGGGATAAGCTTCGCAAAGGCCTGCTGGTAGCTCAGCGCCGCCGCCTTGAGCTGCGGCGAGTTTCCTGCTGTCTGCCAGGCATTGAACGCGTCGTATACGGAGTTCAGTGCGGCCGTCTTGGGCTGATAGAAGGCGACAAAGAGGGCGACAACATCGATGGGGCTCGACCAAAGCCACTTCAACGCGTACGACGTCGTCTTCTGCGTGAGCTCAGGATAAAAGGCCGCAGACGCCAGACTTTTAACGGTCATGTGCACGCCGACCTTCGCAAGCATTTGCGCGATCGCCGCCATGACCTGGTTCTGGGTGGTGTCGGTCAGGTTAAACGTCGTGAATGCCAGGGGCTTGCCGTTCTTCGTCCTCACGCCGCTAGAGCCCATCTTCCATCCCGCCTCGTCGAGCAGGTGGCCCGCAAGCGCCGTATCGAACTTGTTGTACTGCTCAACCGCCGGGTTGTACCACTTCCACCGGGTCATCGCCGGCCCATAGGTGGCGGCCGCGTGGCCGAGGAAGACCGCTTTCACGATTGCCTCACGGTCGATCGCGTGCGAGATGGCCTGGCGCACCCGGAGGTCGTCGAAGCCGAGCGCAGTGTCGCCGAGGTTCACGGACAAGAAGAAGTTCGACAGCTCTTGAAATTCGAGAACCACGAGGTTCTTGTCGGCCTTCAAGGTGGCGACATCCTGCGGCGGCGGGTTCTTCACTGCATCGACGAGCCCGGTCTGAATCTGCGGCGCGCGCTGAGTCGCATCCGTGATGGGCACCCACTCGATCGCGTCGAGGTACGCCTTGCCCTTGTTACGGAAGAAGGGGACGACAGATCCCGGGTAGCCGTTCCATCTCTTGGCGATGACGTGCTGCCCGGGAACGTAGCTACTGAGGACGAAGGGCCCCGTGCCGTCGGTCGGCTTCGTCCCGTACTTCGAGCCCTGGGCCTTCCAGGTCGTCGGGTTCATGATGTACGAGTACTCGGTGGCAACCGTCTCCTGGAAGGCCTGGAACTCGTGGTGGGTCTTGCAGACCACGTTCTCGCCCTGTGCCGCGACGTCATAAATCGGCGTCCAGAACGGCCCGTTTTGGCCAGTCTTCGGACTGCGAAAGAGGTTGAAGTCCTCTACAACGACGGCGGGCGTCACCGGCGCCCCCGACTGGAACTTGAGTCCCTTCCGGAGGTGGAAGGTCCAGCCCTGAGGACCACTCGTGAAGTGGTCAGCAAGCATCGGGACGATCTGGCCTTCGGGATTCCGGATAACGAGCGCTTCGAACAGAGCGTTGAAGTCCGGATCGGCCCAGTTATTCGCCACTGGATTAGGTGGGGTGAAGTCCCGGTCATAGCCTTCCCGAAACGTGCCACCATGCTTTGGCGCGGCCTGTCCCGAGTTGCCTGGAGCCTCCGACGCGGCTGCCACAGAAGACGGCAGCACCCTGGCGAGTAGCGGACCGAGCGTTGCAGCACCGAGGCCAAGAACCCCAGCTCGCTTCAGCGCCTCTCGTCGCGTGATGCGGTTGGCGGCATACTCCTCGACCACCTCGTCGAGGCGATCAGACGATTCGTCCACGGGTCTCCCCTTCTCATTGGACCACCGAGCTTCGTGACGCACCCTAGAACAAGCGCTTGTCTTGATCAAGAGCGAAACAAACTGTTAACGACCCGCCAGGAAGAACAGCACCTGTCAGCTTGCGCCGACGCCTCGCGTCTGAAAGCCGCGTGCAGTCGTGAGCCCAATTCGGCGCGGGGAGCAAAATCTCGCCTTCCACGAGGCGGCGCAAGGGCGTGCATTCGCCGAGGAGGCGCTGCTATGTGCCGCACGACCTCCGGAGCTTCCGCCTGATTGGCGTTCGGGGCTGCGTCGGTGCACGCGCCGCTCAGTCCGGCTCAGCCCATTTCCTCAAACTGTCGTTTTCGGACGGGAGCTTCGGCTCGACAATGAAAAGGCCTATAACCCCCAGCTGCGCCTCAGGGCGTGGCCGACGTCGTTCCGCAGGCCCATGGTCGAGCCCGATCAAGGAGGGCGATGACGCAGTGGCCAACATACCTGCTCCCTCGGACGCATTCGCCCGGCGCCGATCAGGCGATCGGTTGGGTCGTCACGACGAGCGGAACCAGGTGATGAGCGCATCGACGAGGCCCCGTTCGTGCCCGCGCGATTGGCTGAGTCGTCACGGCGATCCGAACCACGTCGTAAGCGCATCGATGAGGCCTCGTTCGGTGCCCTCTCCCACCCAGGCGACGTAGCCGTCCGGACGAACCAGCACAGCCGTCGGGCTACTGACGACGCCCAGCACGGGAAGCTCCCACTCGCGTTCGTAACTGGCGTCTATGAGCTGGACCCGGTCGGCCCACTGAGCGACATCAAGGTCGCCGGGCCGACCGAGGTTGAGCAGCAGTGGTCGTGCGCCGTGCAGCAACTCGAAGACTCGGAGTGCTCTGTCTGCCGTGACCACGTCGAGATCGGGCATGCGGCGCCCGAGTAGGGGATGTCCCTCGCCGAGGTCATAGTGGATATCGAGCCCGGACATGATTCCAGCGAGTCGCCTTCGAGGCTCGTCCATGGTCGCCAGCTCCGACACCACTTCGACTAGAGCTTCCATGCGGTCGTCACGGCGCTGGAGCGCACCTTGCGCCATCGTGTGCTTAAGCGCGCGTGCGCCGATCGGGTGACGCTCTGCGTGGTAGGTATCGAGGAGGCTCGCCGGGGAGATCCCCTTGACGACCTGAGCGAGCTTCCATCCAAGGTTCACCGCGTCCTGCACACCAAGGCTGAGGCCCTGTCCACCCGCCGGATAATGGACGTGCGCAGCGTCCCCTGCCAGCAGGACACGATCCGCGCGATAGGCCGCGGCCTGTCGAGTCATATCGGTGAACCTCGAAATCCACGTGGGGCTGTGGATACCGAAGTCGGTGCCGAACACGGCGACGAGCGCCTCGCTCAGATCGTTCAGGGTCGGCTCGCTGCTTGACCCGAGCTGCCGCTCGGTCACGATCACGCGGTACGTCTTGCCATCGTCCAACCGGTGAAGGCCGTGGACGCCCGTCGCGTCATAACGAACGCCCCGCGGTGGTTCCTCGCTGACCTCGACCTCTGCAATGAGGTTGCTCCTAGTCGGGTCCCAGCCCGGGAACTCGATGCCGGCCGCTTTGCGGATCACGCTGCGCCCTCCGTCGCAGCCGACGAGATACTTGGCGCGCAGCGTTTCACTGTCCACGAGTCGCACCTGCACCCCGGTGTCGTCCTGCGCGAACCCGGCCACCTCACATCCGTGAATGAAGCGCACGGGTAGCTCGGCGATCCAGGTGGCCATGATCTGCTCGACCTGGTTCTGCCGAATGCCGAGCGAATACGGATGGCGCGTCGGGAAGTCGCTCATGTCCAAAACGGTGGCCCCAAACGTCGCGATTTGCGCCACGTTGCCCTGTGTCAGGAAGCGGTCAGCGACACCCCGCTGATCGAGAACCTCGACAGTGCGGCAGTGAAAGCCGCCAGCGCGTGAGCCGATGAGGACGTGATCGGGGCGCCGTTCGACCACCACCACGTCTACTTTCGCCAGCGCTAGTTCAGCCGCCAGCATCATCCCGGTTGGCCCTCCGCCTGCGATCACGACCTCGTGTTCGGGCTTGTTCACTGCACCTCGCATGCGTAGGGGTGACGACCCTCTTCGGTGAAGTGCCACCTGATCCCGATGTTCCACATCTGTGGTCTGGAATGGCGATTGTGCAGTATGGAGACGGTCTAGTTGCAAGGGCCCCGTACGCGATAAATTGACGATGGAAGAGGCCCGCACGCTCGACAGCGTTCAAGTCAACGCCCGGCTCGCCGAGGTATCGGTGGCCGAGGAGGCCGCTGCGGCGCTCGATGCGACCGACAAAGACGTATCGATCGGCGGCGCCGGTTTGGCCGCGGCAGCGATCGAGCTCGGCCTCGTTGACGAGCTCCGCATGTTTCGCAATCCGGTCCTCGTCGGTGGCGGCACGCCATTCCTACCGCCGCTCACCGAAGACGTTCGGCTAGTCGTGGTGGAGACCAGGACGTTCAGTTCGCGCGTGATCTATGAGCGCTACGGGCGCGCCGCGATGAGTCGGACTGGCTCCGCCGAGTCATCAGCGCCTCGCCAGACCGGGTGTCAGACGGCGGTAAGCCTGATGGGCGGTAACGTCGCCTCTTGACCCACGCGGGCGAGAAAAGTTGTTGAGGCTTCGCCTCAATAGGATCTGCAATACGAACTACTACCTACTTGGGGGGCGATGACTGAGCCGGCGAGCACGTCGTCTTCTACTCAGCGGCTGAGCCAAGACGGTGGGGAAAGTCCCGCGCTGCCGCCGCGAGTGCTGCGCCTCGACGATACGGACAATGTCGCCGTGGCGCTCCTACCGCTGCGACCAGGGGAACTCCTCATGCTCGGACAAGGCAACGGCGAGCTCGTCGTCTCCGAGGAGATCGGCTTCGGCCATAAGGTGGCGCTCGTCCCGATCGCCCGTGGCGGGGTCGTGCGCAAGTATGGGGAGGTGATCGGCGTTGCTACCGCTCCGATCGCTCCCGGCTGTCATGTCCACATCCACAACGTCGTGAGCGCCCGCCTTCCCGGCTCGGACGCCGAACATTCCGCCGAGCTGGACGGCCGGCGATGACAAGCCCCGCCGAAACGCTCTTCGGCTACCACCGTGACGGGGGGGCGGTCGGGGCACGCAACCACGTGCTCGTCCTCCCTTCCGTCGTCTGCTCGACTCGCGTCGCCCGCCAGATCGCAGGCTCGGCTGCTGTCGCCGTCACCCATCAACACGGCTGCGGCCAAGTCGGAGACGACGTCGCGCTCACTTCGCGGTTGTTCATTGGCGTCGCGGCCCACCCGAACGTTGCCAGCGTGCTCGTCGTCGGCCTTGGCTGCGAGACGATCGGCGGGGACGGCCTTGCCGAGGCGATCCGCGCCGAGGGCCAGCGTGTCGAGTTTGTCGGGATTCAGGAATGCGGCGGCTCCGCGGCGACGGTCGAGCGTGGCCTGCACCTGCTCGAGGCGCTGCTCGACGAAGCTGCCGTCGCCGAGCGAGCCACGGCCCCCCTTGTCGCCCTGCGGGTCGGTCTCGACGACCCGAGAGCCCCCTTCGCCCACGAGCTGGCCGAGCGCGCCGAGGACGTGGGAATGACCCTTCTGCTTCCCGATACCCCTGGACCTTTCGGCGAGTTGTGCCACGCCGAACTCGCCTCCGCCGGAGCGCAGGTGATCGTCGCATCGTGCGGACCTGGGGAGGGTCCGCGCAGCTTCGCCACCTGCCCGGTCCTCTCGGTGAGTTCCGACGCCTCCCTGTTCGCTGCGCTCGGCGAGGACTTCGATCTCGGGCCGGACGGGGACAACGCCATGGACCCTGAGCTGATCGCCGATCAGCTGATCACCGCCGCCTGCTCGGTCTTCAACGGCGGGGCAACGGCGGCGGAGCGGCGTGGGGCAGCCGAATTCACCCTCCGACGCCTGACGAGGTCGATGTGAGCGAGACCTTCCCCGGCTACGTCCGGCCGGACGGTCGCGTCGGGGTGCGCAACCACGTGATTGTGCTGGCGACGAGCTCGGTCGCCAACGTCGCGGCGCGCCTGGCTGTCGAGGATCTCCATGGAGCCGTCGACGTCCCCCAGGAGCTCGAGCACCCCGACGCCGTCGATGCCGACCGGGTGCGCCGCACCCTCATCGGCTTTGCCTCGAACCCAAACGTCACCGGGGTCGTCGTACTCGGCCTGAGCGACGATGACGCCTGGCTGGCTGACGCCCTTTCCGGGCGGGGGCCGCGCGTCGAATTCGTCACGCTGGCCCGCCACCGCGGAACCATTGGGGCCGCGGCCGCCGCCCGGGCGTTCGCTAAAGAGCTCGTAGCCGAGGCGCTGGGCTTCGAGCGACAGCCAGTCGAGGTGGCTCGCCTGGTGCTCGGGCTCGAGTGCGGCGGATCGGACGCCCTCTCTGGGATCACGGCCAATCCCGCTCTCGGGGTGGCGAGTGACAAGCTGGTCGCCGCTGGCGGCAGCGCCATCCTCGCGGAGATCCCCGAGTTGATCGGCGCGGAAGAGGCGCTCTGTGCCCGGGCGGTCTCACCCGACGTCGCGACGGCGATTCGGGAGGTGATCTTCAACTTCGAGCAGGCGATCCGCGACCTCGGCGTCGACGTGCGCAACGCCCAGCCGACTCCGGGGAACCAGGCCGGGGGGCTGACCACAATCGAGGAGAAGGCTCTCGGCTCGGCCAAGAAGGGTGGCAACGCGCCGGTGAGCGGGGTACTCGGGTTCGCCGAGGCCTGCCCCGGCAACGGCCTTTACATTATGGACACCCCCGGCCACGACATCGAACAGATGGTGGGCATGGTCGCCGGCGGCGCCCAACTCGTCGCCTTCACTACCGGCCGCGGGACCCCGACCGGCTCGCCGGTGGCACCCTGCTTCAAGATCGCCACCAACAGCAATGCCTATGGCCGCCTTCCCGGCGACATCGACCTCGACGCTGGGGTCATCCTCGCTGGGGACGAGTCGGTCGAGACGATGGGCGAACGTATCTTCGAGCGGCTGGTCGCCGTCGCCTCCGGCGAGCTGACCTGTGCCGAGCGCAACGGCGACCGCCAGTTCGCCCTTTCCGTAGTCTCCTATTGAGCAGGCGTCGACAGCGATTCCGCCGATGGCGGATCAGCCAGGCCTCACCCGATAACCGCCTGGACCGTCTCGGTTCGGGCGGTCCATCGCATCGACCTCGCTCGCCGCCACGCCAGATGCGGGCCGGGGTCGAGACACGCTTGGTCGAGCCGCGGCGCATGCGTCCAAGCTGGAGCCACTCGTCTTGAACACCAGCGCGGTCGAGGGCCTCGAGCCGCTGCCAGCGAACTTCACCTCTGCCGCTGTCCTCTGCCGCGTTCGCCACGGGCTAATCGAGAAGAAGGGTAAGCGCCAGACGCTGCCCACCTATAAGCGCGAGGCGCCCCTCTGTCGGAACTCCATTGGTCGGCAGCTCCCGGTCCTAAGGCGAACGGGAGCAGAAACGGCAAGGTGTTCATGAACCACCTTGAGTTCATCCCCACTGGGCAAAAGAACGGCGCGCCATTCGGCCACTGATTGCTCGTGTGCGAGGAAAGCCCGCGGGTTGCCAGTCGAGCGTCAGTCCCGAGGACGTCGGGCGACAACGTGGAACACCGGTGCCGAAGTCTGGCCGTCGAGCGGGTGGATGGGAGTACCGTCCTCCTCGAAAGCTGCGATGAGCTCAAGGCCTGCTGTGGCGAGTTCTTGCCGGGTGGCAGTTGGGGTGGTCCAATGGACGACCAAGCCTGAGCCCGGACCGCCGAGGGGGCCGACCGCCCATTCGCCGTGGTCCTCCAGGCTGTTTCGTAGCCGCCACCAGGAGGACCAGCGCCGCCAGTAGTCGTCGGGATGTAGTCCAAGGTGAGCCAGCCAGCGGGCGAACCGTTCCGGGGTGCTTCGGGTCGTATCGGGCGAGCGCTGCCACGGCTTCTCGTCGAAGTAGGGGCCGGCCCGATTCAGCGTCGAATAGACGAACCATCCCCCTGGCTCAAGCACTTTGGCGACCTGGCCGAGGACTTGGGTACGTCCTACATGGCCGAGGGTGTCGATGCCGTTATAGGAGAACACCACAAGCCGGAAGGGGTTACCAGGGAGATCAGGCGGGAGGTCAGTGGCATCGCCGAACCGGATGTCGAGGTTCGGGTACGCGGCCCGTGCCAGCTCCGCCAACGCTTCCGAATAGTCGACGGCGACGTACTTGTCTGACAACATCGGCAGGAGCCCAGCTGTCCGGCCGGCGCCTACGCCGATATCGAGAATCGAGCCGCCTCGAACCTCGCTGGCGACCGACATCACGGCCGCGTGCTCACCATCGTCGAGCCAACTGCCCTTCGAGGAGTACTGTTTCGACATCCTCCCTGCATATAGCCTGCGATTTCCAGCCTGATAGCCCGAGTCTGCCATCGTCCTCCCCATCAGCCGTGTGGGACCGCCACGAAAAGCTACCGCATCGAGTCAACCCAACCGCCACACGGCCAACGAATCCACGCAACGTCCGTCGGGCGCTCCGAGCTACTTCCTTCAACTGTCGACAGTGACCGTGCCAATGCCCTCTCGGCCGAGAAGGCACTGTAGAGGCAATGGCCGGATACCGAGGACGTGAAAGCGACCGTGCAAGAAGGAATGAATGGTCTGCACGGAGCCGTCGTCGAGCGACCTCTGTCACCGGGAGGTGCCGTCCAATAAGACCCTGGACGTCCCCATAAGGGGCTTCTGCTTGCGAGATAACGCCGCGCGCGGGTGGCGTCACGCGAGCACAGATTCGTGCGCCGACTAACCTGTCGCCGTGACCCGGTACGTGGTCGACGCTCCGACTCTGCTTCGGCTCGTTGCCGAGGAAGTCCAGGTCGACCCGGAGCATCAGATCGTCGCCCCCAGCCTGATCCGCTCCGAGGCGCTCTCCCTTCTGTTCGATGCAGTGCGTCGCGGCGAGCTCACTGAGGAGGAGGCGCTCCGGCGCCACGCGCGATTGACCGAGCTGAAGATGCGGCTGCTCGGTGACCGGGTATCGCGGCGCACCGCGTGGCAGATCGCGCGCGAGCAAGGTTGGAGCTCGACCCGTGAAGCGGAATACTTGGCTATCACGAAGTTGCAGGCCGATGCACTCGTCACCGTTGACGTCGCTCTGGCTGCCAAGGCGCAGGGCCTTGTGCCCATAGCGCCCTTCGGCGCCCTAGCCGCCTCGTAACAAAAGTGTCTGCCGCCGGATCAATCCCGCGCCGAGGCCATCCCGGTGCGCAAGGTTGTCATCCAGGTCGGTTCGGATGCCGCGTCGCAAGAACCATGAGATTCTGTCAGGCGCGGCGCGTTCGACGGTGCCCCGATTCGATTACGCGCCAGCAGTCAAGCCCGTCACTGATAGGCCGCTGCTTGGCGCCGGTACATCGCTGCGTACTCGCCCTGACGCGCGAGCAGATCATGATGAGTTCCCTTCTCAACGATGTGGCCGTTCTTCAGCACGACAATGAGGTCAGCGCGCTGGACCGACGCAAACCGGTGCGACGCCACGACGGTGATCCTGCCCCGCTCGCGTGAGCTGTTGGCCAGCCCGAGGAACCGGTCGTAGATCGCAGCCTCGGTCTGCGCGTCGAGAGCGGCAGTGGGCTCGTCCAGGACAAGCAGAAGGGGCTCGGGACGCATCATGGCGCGCGCCATTGCCACCTTCTGCCACTGCCCTCCGGAGAGCTCTGCCCCGTTTCGGTACGCCTTGCCGAGATGGGTGCGCAACCCGTCGGGCAGCTGAGCTGTGAGCGAGGCTGCTTCGGCAGCGTCGAGTGCGGCTCCCACTCGCTCCGGGGAATTCATGTTTGGTGGATCGCCCGAACCGACGCTGTGCAGTATCTGCGCCTCCAGTCTGACGAAGTCCTGGAAACTGCCTGAAAGCTCCCGTCGCCATGCGACAACATCGAGGTTGCGCAGGTCAGTGCCATCGACCTCGATCGAACCCACCGAGGGCTGGTAGAGGCAGCAGAGAAGCTTGATGAGGGTCGACTTACCCGCCCCGTTCTCCCCGACGAGCGCGACCGTGGCACCTGCGGGCAGAAGGAGGTCGATGCCCTCGAGCGATGGTTCGTCGGCGCCCGGATACGCGAACGTGACGCCCGACAATTGGATGCCTCTTGCGATGCGGGCCGGCACGGGAAAGGTCCCGGCGAACCGACCGGCCTGGTCCTCCGCTTGCTCGCTCAGCCAGATGAAGCGATCCGCCAGTCGCAGCACGCCGAAGGCTTGGCGAAAGAACGAAACCCCCATCGCAACGTCGTTTCGCATCTGAAAGGCAAGCGACGACACGAGCAGGACGTCGCCGACAGAGGCGCGCCCGCTACGGGCAGCGATCACAACGTCCAATAGAGCGCCGACGAACCCGAGCGCCAGCAGAGCCCAGCCAAGCGCCGACAGCAGGTCCGCCTTTAGCGCGGCGATGACGCGAGCCCGGCCGGCCTCACGCCAGAGCTCGTCAGCACGCTCGTCCAGCTTGCGGGAACACGCGAAGACGCGCATCTCCATGGACGCTGACGGCGAGAAAAATAGTCGATGAAGTGCGTCGGAAGCGCGCTCGCGCGGCGCTGCCTCGAGATTCGCGCGCTCGACGGGTCGCTGGGCGAACGGGACAATCAAAGCCGACGGAAGCAAGAACAGAGGCAGCAAGCCAAGGATCGGGTCGACTGTGGCCAGCAGGACGGTGCCCAAAACGATCCGGATCAGCTGTGCTCCGACGTTGGTCACCGCCATCGTCGAGCGCGTCACGTCGAGCGCCGTCCGCTTCACGATGGCCACCTGATCCAGATATTCGGCTCGCTCGAGGTGCTCCACGCCCGGCATCGTCGCGACCGACTCGAGCGATCCCCGGTCGACGTCGAAGCCGATCGTGACCGCGAGCCACTCTTGGGTGTTGTACATGACTCGGGGGAGCGACCCGAGGACCCCGTAGGCGAGCAGGCCGACGGTCGCCCCGCCGAGGGCCACACCCCAATTCCGTTCGATGGCCCCATCGGCGAGCCACCGCAACGCGAGACCGACCGCTACGCCGGCAATGCTGAACGGGATCATCAGGATCACAAGCATCCACAGGGCCCGGCGCGGGCATCGCGCAGCCAGTGACTTGCATAAGGCGAGGCGCTTGCGAAGGGACTGCCGGGGGACCACCCTCAAGTCGTCGGCGACCCGGCTAGCCGGCATGAGGCGTACTCCTTCCATCCTGGACTGCGAACTTGTCGGCTTGTAGGCGGTACAGCACTGCGTAGCGACCGTCCGCTGCCATGAGCTGCTCGTGTGAGCCCTCCTCGACCACCCGACCTTCGCCAAGGACGACTATGCGATCGGCTCGCCGAACAGTCGAGAAGCGATGCGAAACGAGCAGCACGGTCAGCCCGGCGGCAGTGTCGAGCAACCTGTCGAAAATCGTGAGCTCTGCCTCGACGTCAAGGTTGGCGGTCGGCTCGTCGAGGATAAGCGTCTTAGCTCCCCGTCTGGCAGCGAACAAGGCCCGGGCGAGGGCGATGCGCTGCCACTGACCTCCCGAGAGCTCGGCACCCCCCGCATAGGATTTGGACAGGATCGTCTCCCAGCGCCTCGGTAGTCCCTCGACCAACTCAAGTGCCCCGGCCACCTTGGCGGCGCCAACTACGTCGTCGAACTCGCCCGGCCCGTGATCGGCGGCTAATGCCACGTTCTCGTAGGCCGAAAGTTCGAAATGCGTGAAGTCCTGAAGGATGATCGCCAGGTTCTTGAGGCGTTCTTGTGGATCCAGCTCACGCGCGTCGATCCCGTCGACGCGAATCGTGCCTCGGCTCGGGGTGTAAAAGCCGGCGAGCAGCTTCAACAACGTCGTCTTACCGGCGCCATTGTCTCCCACGATCGCCAGATGCTCACCCTGAGCGACGACGAGGTTGAGTCCGCAAAGGACTGCCCGGTCCGTTCCCGGGTAGGCAAACCAGACGTCTTCGAACACAATCCCCGGGGCACCAGACGTGGCAGCGGGCGGGCCCGACATCCGCGGCGAGAGGACAGACGGCTCGTCTGCCGGCAACGATGTATCGATTGCCCGGAGACGAGGAAGCGCTGCCAGGGCGCCGGCGACGCTCACGTCCTCGTATCCGATCAACCCGTATTGCAACAGCGCCGCGAGTGAAGTGACCCCAATGCTCAGGTCGGCTATGGAGAGATGGCCGCTCGCCGCGGAACGAGCCATCAGCACGAGCGGCACGCCTGCCGCGACTGCAGAAAGGAGGAAGGTCCGCCACTGGCGTGGCAGCACGTTGCTCGTTGCATGGCGCCACATGTCGACCCAGTGCTGACGCGTCGCGCTGAATTGGTCGAGCGCCCATTCATGGAATTGGAATAGTCGGATCTCCTTTGCGGCGCCCGGCCCGGCAGCGATGTCACGCCAGTAGATCGCTCCCTCTTCGGCCGTGGTGATCACTGACATCGCTGGCGTCATGTCATTCCACTGTTGATTGATCATGGCGCGCTGGACCACGATCAAGCCGAAGCTCAATATCGCGACCCACGGTGTGAAGTAGTAGCTCAGAAGGGCAGTTGCAGCCGCAGCCCCAACGAACCGAGCGGCGATCCACATCTGTCCATCGGTTCCGGACCCGATCGTGTAGTGCGGGATTCCATAGATAGGCAAGCCGACCAGCTCGCGAACGTCCGGCTCATCGAGGTGGTCGATCCCGAACGGCCGGGCCATCGCTCGGCGGAGCTTCGTTCGAAGCTCGCCGTCCAACCGATGGATAAACCAGTCCCGCAAGGGTGTAACGAGGTTGCGAGCGATCAGGTCAAGAGTCAGCAATGCGGCTAGTAGGACGAGCGGCGCAACCGCTGACGTCACCGCCGCGTGTCTTTGCGAGATCACGACCACGTGCGCGATGAGTGTCCCGGTCACTCGTGCGATGCCAACGGGAAGCAGGTTGACCACGACCATTGTTATGGCGACGAGCGCGACGATTCGCTTCGGCAGGCGGCCAGCGACCGCCAGAAGCTCAAGGCGACCGTTCAGCCGCTGCCGCGCGTGCATGAGCTACCCCCTCAGCCCCGACGCTGATGAAGCGTAGCCTCGCCGTCAACACGCCCGAGGGTGACCCGTTAGTTGGCTGGGCGCCGAAGGGACAAGGCGGCCACGCTGAGCCTGTCGTTGGCAAGCGCGGCCCAACCTCACTGGCCTACCGGCGCTCAACGAGTTCGCCTCGCGGGCGAGGTCGGGACTTAACAGGCACCGAGATGGGCCTTTATTTCCACGCGGAGGTCGTGTGAAGGGGACGCGATTCGTGACCAACTGGCCAGCTCACGGGGACCCGGTCTCGGGTGTCACCTGGTGCTTACCGAGGTCCAGGACTCCGGCCCCGGGGGGATGCCGACAATCCGGCCGCAGCCAGCTCGAGACGCCTGCTTCGTCGACGACGCCTGTGTCGAGGCCGACCATTCGCGTTGGCCAGGAAGGAGCGCGCCTACCGCTCTATCCCCAGCTGGTCAGGAGTCACGCCGTAGTGCTCGATCGCTGCTCCGATCGACACGTAACCCTCCTCCACGTCCCACCGGACCCGCTCGGCCGTTCGGGTTCGCGGGTCGCCGTGTCCGGCCCCGCCGGCAGTGCGCACCACCACGCGGTCACCGGTGCGCACCGGGATCCGCTCGATGGAGATCGCCCGCGCCTCGTCGGTGCCCGCGTAGGCGAGGATCCGGTTCGGCTCAGACGCCATGCCCCCGCCGATCGGCCATGGCGGAGAGATCGTCTTCTGCACCACGTTCAGGAATTCGCCGTCGCCCAGGAAGCGGATCACCCGCTCGAGTCCGACGCCGCCGCGGTGAAGCCCGGGACCGCCCGAGTCGGTGCGCATCTCGAGGCGCTCGATCAGCATTGTCGTCTTCTGCTCGAGGACCTCGAGCGGGGTATTGCGCACAATGCTCTCGGAGGGGTGGATGGTGACATCGTTGCCGTCGTGAGTGGAAGTACCGCCCCACCCAACGACCTCGTTGTTCGAAACCGCGAACAGCTGGCCGGTCTCGGGGTGGATGCCGACCATCATGAAGCCGGGCATGTCGCCGCCCGATGAGGCCGACACCTGCTCGGGCATGGCCGCGGAAAGCGCCTTGTAGATCAGCTCGAATGCAACGATGTGGGTCCACTGGGTGAATGTCGGCGCCGGGTAGACGGCATGAAAGAGGCTGCCCGGCTCGGCCTTCACCGTGAGCGGGCGGCTGTGTCCGGCGTTCGCCGACTCGTAAGGACTCGTGAGGCCCTTGAGGGCTACCTTGCACATCGCCAGCGTCGAGCCGAAAGGCAAATTGACCGGGCCCACGGCGGTGCCGTGCGACCCTGCAAAGTCGACGATGATCTCGCCGTCCTCAATCGTCACCGTGACCTTCAAGCGGAGCGGCTCGCGCGTGTTGACATCGCCGTCTGCCCAGTCTTCGGCGGTCCAGCTGCCCTGCGGGAGCGCCCGCAGCGCGGCCCGCGTCGTCGCCTCGCCTTCGGCGTACAGGCGCTTCGCGACGGCGTTGACCGTCTCGGGACCGAAGCGCTCTACGATCTCGCCGACTCGGCGCTCGCCCGTGCGGATCGCCGAGACCTGGGCGTGCAGATCGCCGATGATCAGGTCGGGCATGCGCGAGTTGAAGCGGAGCAGCTCCATGATCTCGGGGCTCTCCTCGTAGCGGCGAAACACCTTGGTGCCTGGAAAGAGCATCCCCTCCTGGTGCACGTCGGTCGAATCGAGGACGTAGCCCGGATCCTTGGCCCCGAGGTCCATCCAGTGGGCGCGCACGCACAGGTACATGAAAGGGTGGTCCTGGCCGCAGAACGCCGGCCCGAACAGGGTGGCGTCGTACGCGTGGGCCGAGTTCCAGTACGGGTAATTCATGAGCACGACGTCGCCGGGGTCGAGGCTGTCCGGACCGAGGTGCTCCATGGTGCGTCGGATGGCGTAGTCGTTCGCTCCGAGAAACGAGGTGATCCCGGGCGCCTCCGCCAACAGGTCGAGGTTCTCGTCATAGATCGAGATCCCGAAGTCGAGCACTTCGTAGATCACCGGGTTGAACGCCGTGCGCACGAGCGTCGTGCGCATTTCCTCGGCCGACGCCAAGAGGTATCGGTGGATGACCCCGGCCGTCGCCCCGTCCACTGCGATCCCGTCCGGCCCGCCCATTGGACCGGTCCCGTCGTCCTGCTCAACCACGGTGCGCTCCGATCACAAGATGTCCGAGGCGGTCGACCTCGAGGCATTGGTCCGACTGGAGGACCGTCACGGTGGTTGCCTCCTCGATCACGGCCGGTCCGACGAGCCGCTCTCCAGCGCGGAGCAACGTACGGTCGTAGCAGGCGAAGGGAACCATCGCACCGGCGGCGAAGTCGAAGGCGTTGCGCCCGGCGCGGCGCGCCCGCTCCGGGTCGTCCCCGACCTCGGCCTCGGGGATGGCGGGAAAGGCCAGAACCGCGCGCACCGTGGCCCGCGCTGCGAGCACCTGCACGGCGTTCGGCAGTTGGTGGCCGTAGAGGCGCCGGTGCAGCTCACCGAAGCGCTCCGCGAGCCGGGTTGGGTCGACGGCGCCGTCCTCGAGCTCGACGGCGAGGGCATGCTCCTGGCCGGCGTAACGCAGCTCAACAAGACGCTCCGTGCGCAGCTCGGCATCGGACGAGCACTGCGCGCGCACCCGTTCGTCAGCGCGGTCGCATAGCTCGGCAAACACCTCGTCGAGCGCCGACCCCGCCTCAGGTACGAGCGGAGCAAGAACGGTACGCCCGACGTCCTCGACGACATCGGTCCCGAGCATCCCCCACGCCGAGAAGACCGCCGGGTTGTGGGGCACCACCACCTGGCGGGCGCCGACCTCCCGGCCGATCAGTGGCACGAACAGCGGCCCGGCGCCCCCGAAGGCGAGGAGCGAGTACTCCCGCAGATCCCGGCCCCGTTCGACGGTCACCTGGCGCAGTGCCCCCGTCGTGCCGGCGACCATCACTGAGAGGATCCCGGCGGCGGCACGCCAGAGCGGAAGATCGAGCGGGGCGGCGATCTGCTCGGCGATCCCGCGGCGCGCCGCATCGAGGTCGAGGTCCATGGAGCCGCCGAGGAAGTTGTCCGGGTCGAGGTAGCCGAGCACGGCCGCAGC
>JAODBN010000279.1 GCA_025463965.1 Acidimicrobiaceae bacterium | reverse complement strand
CCCGAAAAAGAGGGGGCGCCGCCGAGCGCAGCGGCCAGGGCCCCTGCGGCACACGAAGCGTTCCGCTGAGAGCTGCTGCCTTCCGGCCCTGACTCGGTTCACGGTACCCCGTTGCGCAGAACCCGGCCGTTGCGCCCGACGTCGCCGACGGCGGACAGGATAGCGTTCTCCCCCCTGGAGGGGTGCGAGAGCGGCCGAATCGGCACGATTGGAAATCGTGTGTCGGGCAACCGACCGTGGGTTCGAATCCCACCTCCTCCGCTCACCGAGGGCCCGGGGCCGCATTCGGCGGCCCCGCGGCCCGCGCTCGGTAACAATGGCCCGACATGAGCGTTGTCGAACCCACCGCTGAAGCCGCCGGGCAATCGCCCCTCCAGGCAACGGGCCACGCCGAGAAGGCACCGGACGCCGCGGCGATGCGGCTCGCTCTCGAAGAGGCCGCCGCAGCGCCTCTCCACGGCGACGTCCCGGTCGGGGCCGTCGTCCTCGCGGATGGCGAGGTCCTCGCCCGGCGGCACAACGAACGGGAGCTGCGGGGCGACCCGACCGCGCACGCCGAGCTGCTCGCCCTGCGCGATGCGGCGGAGCGCCTCGGGAGCTGGCGTCTGACGGGCTGCACGCTCGTCGTCACCCTCGAGCCGTGCCCCATGTGCGCGGGCGCGCTGCTGGCCGCTCGAGTCGGCCGGCTCGTCTTCGCTGCCGCCGACCCGAAGGCCGGTGCCTGTGGCTCCCTCTACAACCTCTGCTCCGACCCGCGGCTCAACCACGAGCTGCCCGTGGAGCGCGGAATGATGGAGGAACCCGCCCGCCAGCTGCTGGTGGACTTCTTCGCCGACCTGCGCCCGTCGAACAGCCCCGGGCGGTGAGCGTCGTGCGTCGGCGGACAGCGAGCGGCCAGGAGCGACGAGGATCCGGGTTGCGCCGCCACCCGCTCGCACTCGTGCTCGGGCCGCTGGCGGGCTCCGGCGCCCTGTTCGGCGCCGTCGTGGCCGTGCTGGCCCGACGGGCCGTCGCCGTTCGAGACCGCCCGCGCTATCGCCGCCGGCTCCTCGCTGTCGGCGAGGACGAGGTCGTCCTCGCCCGTGACCTCGAGACCGAGCGGCCGGGCACCTACGGGCTGGCATGGCCCGGAGGCCACGGTGTGGTCGGACCGCCGGTCCACCTCGACGACGGCACGGTTGTCCGTCCCCTCGTGGAGCTGCACTGGGGCACGCCACTTCCGGGACGGGCCGCCATGGACCACGTGCACGTCGGCGATCCTCGCTCGTCCTTCGGGCTCGACTTCGAGGACATCGCACTCCCGGGCCCGGTGGGCGACCTGCCCGCGTGGGTGGTGCCGGGGTCGAGATCGGACGTTTGGGTCCTGCTCGCCCACGGCTACGGGGGATCCCGGTCGAGCGCGCTCTCTTTCCTCCCGATCATCCACGAGCTCGGTTGCACGGCCCTCGTGGTCTCGTACCGCAACGACCCGGGCGCGCCAGCGAGCTCCGACCGCCGCTACCACCTCGGCGCGAGCGAGTGGGAGGACCTAGACGCCGCCATGGCCTATGCGCTCGCGGCCGGCGCCCGGCGGCTGGCTCTGTTCGGCTGGTCGATGGGGGGCGCCATCGCTCTACAGGCCCTTGCTCGCAGCGAACGGCGCGACTTCGTCAGCGCGGTGGTCCTCGATTCGCCCGTGCTCGACTGGCGCCCGGTCCTCACTCACGTCGCCAGGTCCAACCACGTACCGCGTCCGCTCGCCGCGGCGGCCCTGCGCCTGATCGAACGGCAGGTCGGCATCGCCTTCGACGACTTCGACTGGCTTGCGCGCGCGGCCGAGCTGAAAACTCCGGTGCTTTGTTTCCACGGCGAGGGCGACGCCACGGTCCCGGTCGCCGAGAGCCTCGAGCTCGCCCGACTGCGACCCGATCTCGTAGAGCTCGTCGTTCAGCCCGCCGCGGGCCACGTGGGCTCTTGGAACGTCGACCCCGTCGCGTACGGCACCCGGCTGAAGCGCTTTCTCGCTCGGGAGTTGCTGGGGGAGAACGACTAATCTCTCCTCTCGGAGGGATGCGAGAGCGGCCGAATCGGGCGGTCTCGAAAACCGCTGTGCGTCCTGCGTACCGTGGGTTCGAATCCCACTCCCTCCGCCGGTCGGGCGCTTCGGCGCCCGGGAGCACCCTGTCCCTCGGGTGACGAGGGGCCTTGCGGAGGTGATCGGCGGCGGCACTGCCGTCGCCGATCACCGAGCAGAAATCGATCGATCCTGGAAGACGCCGACGTGGTCCGCCTCGGGTGCCGCGAACGATCGCTCAGCGGGCGGGCGCTGCGGTCACTCGTCGTCGTCGCGAAGCCAGGTGAGCACCTGTGAGCCGAGCTTCTGCACGCCGCCGGCCAGGCGATCGACGATCTCGAGGAAGCGCCGCCGGTAGTGCTCGGTGGCCTCTTGGAACTGGTCGCTCGGAGGAGGCTCCTGGCCCCTGCGCAGATAGCTTCCGGCACGGATGCGGTCGTAGTCGCCCTCGCTCACCCAACGCATCAGCTCGTTGACCCGTCGCACGGCGAAGGGGTGCGTCTGGTTGATCTCCGTAAGGAAGCGCCCCGGCCGAGCGAGCAGGTCCTCGGTCTCGGCGTACTCGTTCGCCTGCTGCAAGAACGCGTTGAGGTCCAGCCCGGCGACGCCGCCACCCGCCATGTCCATGAGCACCCGGCAGGTGACCAGCGGATCGCCTACGACCAAGGTGGCGGCCCGGTCGCAAGACAGCTCGGCGCAGCGATACCACTCGAGGAGAACGAGCAGCAACGCCTGTAGCGGCAGCCGCCCGAGGGGCGAGAGCCCGGTGGCGACGAGCCGCTGGACAATTGCCAGGACCGTGGCGTAATGCACGTGATCGGAGAGGACGTGGCCAGCCTCATGGGCAAGGACGGACTTCTGCTCGATCCCGGGCAGGCCCGACAAAAGGGCGGAGTTGACGATCACCACCGGCCGGCTCGAGCCGACGGTCAGCGCGTTCATCAAGGGCAGCTGGCGAACGTACAGATCGGGGGTCGACGCGAGGTCGAGGGCGCGGGTGCACTCGAGATGGCTCCGCCAGAGCTCGGGCAGCTGGTGGTCGCCGACACGAACGGCGTTCGCCAGCAGCAGCTGCTGAAACGATCGCTCGAAACGCATCGCACTGAGTTTCTTCAAGACCATGTCGAGAAGCGGGATCGACCCCAGCGCTGCGGTGGCGGCTCGATCGGCCGGATGCTGGAACGCGTTCGGACTGATGTCGGCGTAGCTGGGCAGAGTCGTCGCCGGGACGGTCACGCTACGACGGTACCGCGGCGTGCCTTGTCATACGGCTCGCGGCTTTCCAAAGGCCACGAGCGCAAGCACCTTCGCCCGCCGGCACGGTCAGCTCTTGCTCGGGACGTCCGCTTGATCGCGGTGCTCGAGCCAGCGCCGGAGTCCGGCCGCGTTCGAGTGGATCCCGTTCAGGGTCTCCATCCTTCGGCGCGCGTCGGCCTCGAGGCCGGCGTGGTTCGCGCCGAAGCGGGACTCGAGCGCCTCGGCGACGTCGCGTCCCTCTCGAAACGCCCGCTCTGCCTCGCCCGCCCAGGCCGAAAGCACCGCCTCGGCCTCCTCGAGCAGCTCGTCGACCGCCACCGGCACCACCCCGTAGTGGGCGAGCGCGATCGCCACCGGCCGGCGCCTCGCGAAGCGACCGAGCGAGGAGAGCGCCAGGTCGAGGTCGAAGTCCGGTGGTGGAGTCGCGGGGCGGAGCACCCCGCCGTCGGGCAGCCGAACCCCCACGGCGTCGCCGGCGAAGAGCAGCCCGCTGGTCTCGTCGTGAAAGCCGAGATGGTGCTTGGCGTGCCCAGGTGAGTCGACGGCGACGAGATGGCGGCCGCCGCCGATGTCCACGGTGTCTCCGTCACCGAGCACGCGGATCCTCGCGGCGTCGGTCGGCTCCAGGCGCCCGTAGAGATCGTCGAGCAGGTCCCCGTAGACACGCGCCGCCGACGCGACGAGGCGAGAGGGGTCCGCGAGGTGACGGGCGCCTTTCTCGTGCACGTACACGGTGGCCTTCGGGAAGGCGGCGGCAATGTCGCCGACCCCCCCGGCGTGGTCGAGATGGATGTGGGTGAGCGCGATGCCCGCGAGGTCCTCGGGCCCCATGCCGAGGCGCTCGAGGGCAGCGAGCAGGACCGGCACCGAGCTCTGGCTCCCGGTCTCCACGAGCACCGGGGCCTCTCCGCTCAACAGGTAACCCGCGGTGGTATCCGCCCATCCGCCGAGGAGCGTGTCGATCTCGAGGACGCCGTCGGCGATCTGTTTGGGCACCATCACCGACGTCTCGTGTTCGGCCGGCGCCGGCGCCGGCGAATGCTGTCCTTCTTCGTGGCTGGCGGCGTCGAGCCCTGCGGGCTCGTGCCCGTGGTGCTCGAGCCCGTGGTGCTCGTGCTGGGTCATCGCGCCAGCTCCAGGACCACCTTCACGTCGTCGTTCTGGCGCTGTAGCGCCTCGGCGTACCGCTCGAGGGGGACGCGCCGCGAGATGAGGCGGCCGAGCCACTTCGGATCGGCGGCCTGGAGGGCCTTGACCCCGGCGATGTAGTGGCGGCGATTGGCATTGACCGAGCCGAACATCGCCCTGTTGCCAAGCACCGCTGACCGGTCGAGCGCACCAGGTCGAGCTCGAGCTCGGTCCCGGTGGAGGAG
>JAODBN010000277.1 GCA_025463965.1 Acidimicrobiaceae bacterium | reverse complement strand
CTGGCATGGCCATGCTGGCGGTCGGGATCGCGGTCTTCCGGATCTCGGTTCCGTCGAGCCAGGCAATGACCCTCATCGGCTCCGGTCTCACCGGGATCGGGCTCGGTGCCACCGTCGCCCCGGCACTGTTCGTGGCGGGCTTCTCCCTGCCAGCCGCCAATCTCCAGCGGGTGTTTGCGATCGTCGAGCTCTTCCGCGCGGTGGCGGCGTTCATGGTGGCTCCGATCTTTGTCCACTTCGCCGTTGCAACCGGCGGTGGCCTCGATGCCGGCACCGCCATCGCGTTGTGGATCGGGCTTGGTCTCGCGACCAGTGGAGCGATCATCGGTGTCGTCATCTATGCGCTGAGCGGTGCGCGTCCCCAGACGCCCGATCTCGATCGCTTTCTCGCTGGGATCGATCCGGCGTGGGAGTCGCCACCGCTACTGGCGAAAATTCGCCGGCGCTCGCCCGAACGTAGGGTTCCGGCCATGGCGGGCACACTGACTGAAAGCGTCGACTGACATGGCGATGATTGAAGTTGGGGCGACGGCGCCCACCCGTCCGGTCCTCTTCGCCTATGACGGCTCAGCGCTCGCTGGGCTCGCGATCGAGCACGCGGCGCGCGAGATCGCGAGCGGGCGAGACGCACTGGTCCTCTGCGTCTGGCAGCCCGCCGATGTCGGCTTCGAGCCGATCCCCAAGCGCCACTTCGACGCCGATGCAGCGAACGAAGTCCGAAGGGCCGCCGAGGAGACCGCCGCGTACGGAGCGTCGCTCGCAGAGAAGGAAGGGTTCCGGGCGCAGAGTCTGGCAATTGAAGCCGCGCCGACGTGGAAAGGGATTGTTGCGACCGCGGAGGAGCGTCATGCGAGCCTGATCGTGCTCGGCTCTCACCGCCACAGCGGCCTCGTGGGGCACCTGCTCGGCAGCGTTGCCGCTGCCGTCGTTGCACACGCGGCATGCTCGGTGCTGGTGGTGCATGAGGGATCCTGAACAGCGACTTCACGAGCGCGGAGCGCCTTTTCACCCACGAACCCGACATGACTCACGTAGAGAGGCGACGAACTATGAGCGAAGAGCAGGTTTCGATTCGCACGCAGGATGGCGAATGCCCAGCGTACGTGTTCACGCCGTCGGGGGCTGACCGGCACCCGGCAGTGATCTTCTACATGGATGGGTTCGGGATCCGGCCGACGATCTTCGAGATGGGTCGGCGCTTGGCCGAGTACGGCTACGTCGTGCTGGTGCCCGATCTGTTCTACCGGGCCGGCCACTACGAGACGCTTGACCCCAAGAAGGTCTTCGCCTCAGGCGACGTGATGGGCACGATCGGTCACGTGGTCTCGTCGACCGACAATCGTCGGGCCGGCGAGGACACCGAGGCTTTCCTCGACTACCTCGACAGCCGCGAGGACGTCGCCGGCACCAAGGTCGGCACGACTGGCTACTGCATGGGCGGGGCGATGTCGCTCACCGCGGCGGGAACCTATCCCGAACGCATCGCCGCCGCGGCCAGCTTCCACGGCGGCAACCTGGCCGCCGACTCCGATCTCAGTCCCCACCTGCTCGCACCCCGGATCGCCGCTCGGGTCTACGTCGCCGGCGCTGACCAAGACGACTACTACCCACCCGAGATGGCGGCACGACTTGACCAGGCGCTGAGCGACGCGGGCGTGGATCATCGTTGCGAGATCTATCCTGGCGCGCTGCATGGCTGGACTATGGCGGACTTCCCGGTGTACAACGAGGCCGCCGCCGAACGCCACTGGCACGAGCTGCGGACCCTCTTCGCCGACACGCTCACCTGAGGTGCGTCCGTCCCCGAAGATCACAGCGCCCAGGCAGCCTGAATCTCTCGCGTGGTTCACGGCCGGACGCGGTCCGCGTTGCGATCTGCCTTCCTTGAAGACGGACCGCTTCCCGCTCGATAAGGGCGTGGCTCAAGGCCGGCGCCGGCTCGGACTGAGGCGTGTGGTCGCGTCGGGGGAGCAGCAGCGGGCTGGCGAGGATGAGCAGTCCCATCACCGTGAGAGCCGTGCGCGGGCTGGTGATCTCGGCGAGCAGCCCCCCGAGCTCGGTGAAGATCGCGATGGACGCCTGCTGGCCGATTGACCAGGCCGACAGGGTGCGGGCGATGCGGTCCTTGGGAGTGTGTTCGAGCCGGTAGGTGGCGAGTACGGGGTTGTACAGGCTCATGTTGATGATGATCGCCAGCTCGACAGCTATCACGGTGACGAGGCCGGCGACACCGGGACGGATGAAGGCCAGGCCGACCAGCCAGATGGCGCGCAGCGTGCCGGCGGTCCGGAAGACCCGGTGCTCGCCGTAGCGGGCAACGACTCGGCAGGCCAGCCGGGAGCCGATGAGTCCGCCGACGCATGGGGCGGCGAAGGCGAGGCCGTACTGCCAGGGCGGAAATCCGAGTTGGCGGAGTAGGAGCACGGCGAGCAACGGCTCGGTGGCCATGATCAGTCCGGCGACGAGCATGTTGTTGAGGTAGAGCGCTCGAAGGCCGGGATGGGAAAGAATGTGCCGCCAGCCGTCGAGTAGCTCGCCGGCCCGGACCTGGCTCTTATCGGCTCTCTGCGGGCGTTTTTCCCGGCAGTGAATCGCGGTGACGCCCAGCGCGGAGAACCGGTAGCTGAGCGCGTCGGCTACCACGCTGGTGACAGGCCCGAACAGGCCGATCGCCGCGCCGCCGAGGGGCGGTCCGACCGCGATCGAGCTCCAGCTCGTGGACTCGAAGCGAGCGTTCGCCACGAGCAGGTCTTCCGGCCAGACGAGGGTCTTGAGGTAAGCGCCGCTGGCCGCGTTGAAGGCGATCTTGGCTGCGGCTACCACGGTCGAGACGACGAGCAGCTGCACGAAACTGAGCCGGCCGAAGGCGTAGGCGACCGGGATCGTCGCCATGACCGCGCAGCGGGACAAGTCCATCGCGATCATCACCGGCCGCTTTCGGCGAAACTCCACCCACGGAGCGAGTGGGACCGCGATCAGCGCGCCCGCTGGCGGCCCCACGGCGGACAGCGCGGACACCTGAGCAGGGCCGGCATGCAACACCAGTACGGCGATCAGCGGGAAGGCTCCGAACCCCAGTCCAGAGCCGTAGGCGCTGACCGCGTAGGCCATCCACAGCCAGCCGAACTGCGGCCCTAGGGAGCGCCTCATCAACCGACGGGTGTGCATGTCCCTATTACATCGGTGTAGTTTCCTCTAATCAAACAACAGTCTGTTCGTTATAGACAACCATTGGTTGTGCATCGGTACGGTGTGGCATGAACTTGGAAGCGGTCCGGGCGTTCGTCACCGTCGCGGAGGAGGGGCAGTTCCAGCTCGCCGCCGCCCACATCGGCATCAGCCAACAGGCAGTCTCGAAACGCCTCGCCACGCTAGAGAGTGACCTTGGCGTCCGCCTGTTCACTCGAACCGCGGGCGGAACCCAACTGACCATCGACGGCCAAGCGTTTCTCCCGCACGCCCGCGAGCTGCTCCGGGTCGAACAGCGGGCCGCTGACGCCGTGCGGCCCGGCCGGCGCGCCCTACGCGTCGACGTGCTCAATCACCGGACTGCGTCGTCCGCTGTGCTTCGCGACTTCCACCGGGTCCACCCCGATGTCGAGCTCGACCTCGTGACCATCGTCGATAGCGCGCAAGCTGCGATCGCCGCCTTGCAGGCCGGGACGATCGACGCCTCGTTCCGGGCAGTAGGTTCGCCTGCGTCACAGCTGCCAAAGGAGATCAAGGCAGCGCCGGCCGCTGACGACGCTCACCAGCTGCTCGTCGGGCCGACCCACCCGCAGGCCTTCGCCCGCTCGGTCACGCCGGCCGATCTCGTCGGACAGCGGATCTGGATGCCCGGCATGCTCCCAGGAAGCGAATGGGACATCTATTTCGACGACCTCGCCGACGCGTTCGGGCTCACGATCGAACGGGTGGGTCCCTACTTCGGTAGCGAGCACCTCTTCGACGTGCTCGCCGACTCCTCGACGCTCGCGAACCTCGCCGGTGAACACACGCGGATTCTGTGGCCCGATCAGTACGACCTACGCCGAATCCCCATCAATCATCCGACCCCGGTGTACCCGCACTCGCTGATCTGGCACCGAGACAACACCCACCCCGTGCTCCGCATCCTGCTCGATTACCTCGCTGCCACACAGGTCAACCGTCCCGACACTGGAATCTGGATTCCCGTCTGGGCACAGTGAGGTCCTGGGCGCGGTGAGGTCGCCACTGGATCGCCGCGTCACCGGGAAGTAAGCGCGGGTGCACGACGGCCCCGGCCGGATTGTCGACGAGATCGACCACCTCGGCAAGCAGCGGAGCGGCGGGGGTGCCGACGAGCCAAACGCGCCCGGAGTGATGACCGAGCTGGTCGAGTGCTTCGTCGAGGAAGATTCAGACGAGACCAGTCCCGTCCTCGTCGTTCGGATCGGCCGTGATGTCGAACGGAGCTTCCTGCGTGCGAGCCGTGAGTCATCCGGTGAGCCGCCTTGCGCAGCATTCGCGCTGATCTCGCTCTCGTCACGCGAACGGCCCTCAGGTGAGCATCGGGCCGTGATAGGTGGCCGTGGAATTCGGCCGCGTCCCCTCGTTGCTACTCGACGAAGGCGGTCGCCCGTCTCATGGCCATGAACGCTCGGGATGCAGTTCCTACGATGGGGGGTCATGCGTGTAATCCCTGCTCGGTCTAGGCGCTTCTAGTGGCACAGCAGGTGGTTCGATCGACCGAGAGTGCTCCCAAACTGACGGTCCGTGGCCGTGATGCCGAGTTGACCGTCTTGGGCCAGCACCTCGACCAGATGCTCTCCGGCGCAGGGACGGTTGTCCTGGTCGAGGGGGGCGCTGGTATGGGCAAGAGCCTCCTTCTCCGGGAGGCGGCAGCGATGGGGCGCCGCCTTTCGATACGGGTCGGCTGCGGTGCGGCAGACCCGAGCGACACTGTCGTACAGCTGTCTGTGCTGCTGCAGGCCCTGTTCGAGGGCGGTTCGCCAGTCCTTGAACGGACAGCGTTGGGTGACGCGCACGCCTCTCCCGAGCAGAGATATTGGCTGCTGCAGGATCTCGAAGCGCTGCTCGAGGGGGCAGCGCTCGAAGTACCGCTGCTCGTATGCCTCGACGACCTCCAGTGGGCCGACAGCGGCACATCGGCCGCGCTGCGCGCCTTGACGGCCCGTTTGGCGACAGTACCGATCGGCTGGCTCGTCGCTTTCCGCCCTGGTCAGGAGCCGCCCCACCTTCGGAACGCGCTCGACTTCTTGGAACGGCGCGGGGCGGCCAAGGTCGTTCTCGGCCCGCTGGACCAGACCGGGGTAGCGCAGGTGGCTGCCGACATCTTGGGGGCGGAACCTGACGGCGAACTGTTGAAGATGGCAGAGCGTGCGGCCGGCAGCCCGTTCCTTCTCGTTGAGCTGCTTTCGGGGCTGCGTGAAGAGGATCTGGTACGCGTCGAGTCCGGGCAGGCGCAGTTGGTGGAGTGGCGTTTACCCAACCGCGTGAGCCAGAGCATGCGCCTGCGGATGGAGCGACTGTCCGACTTGGCGCGCCAGGTGGCCACGGTGGCTGCCGCGCTAGGGCGCAGGGTTTCTCTCGACCATGTGGCGGCCATGCTCAAAGCGTCACCTTCACAGCTGCTCCCGCCGGTTGACGAGTTGATTCACGCCGACCTTTTGACCGAACGCGACGGCGTTCTCATGTTCGGCCATGACCTCACCCTCGAAGCGGTGCGAGCCAGCATCCCGCTTTCGGTGCGCCGGTCGCTCGATCGCCAGGCGGCTTCGGTCCTGCTCGCCGGAGGCGCGTTACCTGTCGAAGTCGCGACGCAGATCGCTGACAGCGCCGAGCCCGGTGATGAACTCGCCATTACGACCCTGTTCAAGGCCGCCGAAGCCCTGGGCACAACCGACCCGGGGGCCGCCGCCGACTTGAGTCAGCGCGCCCTTGAGCTCGCCCCTCGTAGGCACTCGTTGCGAGGACCGCTCGTGGCTCAGACTGCACTCTGGCTGCACGCGGCTGGCCGTGGCGAGCAGGCAAAGGCGTTCGCCGACACCGCACTGCGTCAGGCCCTCCCCCAGGAGCAGGAGGCCGGCGTTCGTCTCAGCATCGCCGGCATGTTCGCCATCTCCCCCGACGTTCGCGCCGAGGAAGGTCGCCAGGCCCTGGCCCTTCCCGGTCTCTCGGCCAACCTCAGGGCCCGGCACTTGTCGCTCCTATTCCACAACGTGGTGACGGCGGGCCGATGGGACGAGGCCCGCGCCGTGCTCGACGAGGTGACGGCCGCCGTCCAAGGTTGTGGCGATGTCGCGGCGCGGTTCGCCTTCGAGCTTGCCGAATCAGGTCTCATCTACGCCGACGACCACTTCGCCCGGGCGCTTGAAGTGGTCGAGACGGCCCTGCGGAGCGGTCTCGACACGAGCGACGACACCCGGAGGCACCTCGCCTACCAATGGCGCTGCGACATACTTACGATGGTCGATCGCCTCGATGAGTCACTCCAGATGTCGACTGATGCGGTGGCTTGGGCCCAGCGTGACCGGCAGGGCTGGGCGCTCAACATGTTCGAGACGGGGCGTGGGCGCCAGCTACTACAGATGGGTCGGCTCGCCGACGCCGCCGCCGCCCTTGAGGAACAGCTCACCGTGGACACGGCGCACCAAATCGTCAGTGTCCTGGACGCAGCCGGTGTCGGAGCTCTCGGGCGCGTCGCTCTGCATATGGGCGATACGGGCCTTACTCGACAGGCCCGTGAGATTGCCCAGGTGATGCTCGGTCAGAGCGCACCGAGCGTCCGCCGCCACGCCGCCTGGCTGCTCGCGTTGCAAGCGATGGCGGAGGGCGACGCCGCCCGCGCCCACGAGTGGCTCTGCGCGTTGGGCCAGGAGGACCGATTGTCCATCGTGCCGCTATTTCCGATGGACGTGGCCGACGAGTCCCGCCTGATTCACATCGCTCTGGCTACCCAGGACGAGGAACTCGCAGTCCACGCGGCGGCCTCGGCCCAGCGCCGAGCACGGCTCAACCCCGGCAATCGATCCATTGCCGCCGCTGCCGCCCATGCAACTGGCCTGGTGGACCACAGCCAGGTGCTCCTTGTCGAAGCGGTGCAACTGTACGAGGGTGGGCCCCGCCCGTTGGCCCTCGCCGCCGCCCTAGAGGACCTCGGCGTGGCGGGCGTCGACGGAGGCGACGCAGAAGACGCGGTAGAGGTGTTTGGCCGGGCGCTCGAGCTGTACGCCCACGCTGGAGCGGCCTGGGACGCCGGAAGGCTGAGGGGCCGGCTGAGGGCATTGGGGGTACGGCGCCGCCTCGTCGCGGCGCAGCGTCCCGGAAGAGGCTGGGCAGCCATGACCGACTCCGAGCTGGCCGTGGCCCGGCTGGTCGCGCAAGGGTTCACCAATCGCGAGGTGGCCGAGCGCCTCTTCGTCTCCCACCACACGGTCAGCGGCCATCTTCGCCACGTATTCGAAAAGCTGGACATCAATTCGCGGGTCGAGCTGACTCGACTGGCGGGCGTTCACGACTCGGCGCCCTGACCCGGCACCGGGTCAGACGAAAAGACGACGCGCGGACGCGCGAAGTGTGCGCCGAGGATTGCTGACAGCGTGACAATGGATGGTCCAGTGCCGGCACCGCGCGGTCATCAAGAGCTGCCAACCCGGAGAGACCGAGCACCTCCTCTGGTCGTCGAAAGCGCTCTCCCACGATGCCCGTGTTGCAGAAGACCAGGCCGGAAGCGTCAAGGACGACCTCCCTCTCCCGGTGCGAGAGAGATATGACACGAACACGCGATGTGCTCCGGCGCGGTTACCGGCGACCGTGGAGGAA
>JAODBN010000253.1 GCA_025463965.1 Acidimicrobiaceae bacterium | reverse complement strand
CCGCGAGCCACGCCGACGAAGTTAGTTGGGTCTTCGAGGGAGTGGAGGAAGAGATAATTGGCGACTACGGGTTGATCATGGGGGGCGCGGTCGGAGACGAGGTGGATCGTGTCGACTACGAGCTCGGTACGCCACGCGAAACCGTCGTGCTGGCATCGTCGGGCCCGCTGTCGGATTACTACGGCGTTGCGTTAGAGGACCGCATGCCCCTTCGCGGCGCACGCGAGCCGGGCACTGCCCGTGCAGATATGACGCTCCTAACGTCCTCGAGCGGTGGTGCCGTCTTCTCAGTCGGATCGATATCCTGGAGCGGCTCGCTTTCCTATAACGGCTATGAGAACGGGGTCGAACGAATCACCTGGAACGTCCTCTCGCGATTCATCGCACCTGGTGACCCGGCGTTGCCGGCTGGCCGAGCTGGGATCGGTGAGAGTGTTATGGCACCCAGCGAGCCCGATCGCCGATGAGCGCGGATGGAGCCGAACTCAGCGGACGCTGCGCGATCGTTACCGGCGGAGCGAAGGGGCTCGGAAGCGCGATCTGCCGGGAACTCGGGTTGGCCGGCATGTCCATCGGAATTCTTGACATCGACCGGGCGTCGGCCGCCCGGATGAAGGCGAACTTGGAGGAATTAGGTGTGATAGCGACGATCGCTATTGCGGATGTCTCTGACAGCGCTGCGGTGAACCGTTCGGTTGGGGATCTGGCGAGCCAGCTGGGAGCACTCGATGTCCTTGTCAACAACGCCGGTATCAGCAGGATCGGACCCTTCGTAAACGACCTAAGTGACGAAGATTGGGAGCAGTCTCTCGGCGTGCTGCAAAGCGGAGTGTTCTACTGCACGCGAGCTGCGGCCCGGATGATGTTGCCGCGCCAGACGGGCAATATCGTCAACATTGCATCCATTCGTGCTTTTTCTCCGATGCCCGGTCGGATGATGTATGCGCCGGCCAAGGCGGCGGTGGTCATGATGACCAAGATCGCTGCGGGAGAGCTCGGGCCATCCGGGATCCGCGTGAACGCGGTTGCGCCGGGTTTCATTCGAACCGAGATGCACGAGACAGACGTAGCTCGCGGTGTGATTGACGAGTCCCGTTACTTATCCACGATTCCCGTTCGCAGATTCGGTTCTCCCGATGAGATCGCGTCAGTGGTTCGTTTCCTTTGTACAGACGCTGCGAGCTACATCAACGGTGCCTGCATCACGGTAGATGGGGGACTGACGACGATTCCGTCAGGATGATGGGGGCATTCGCCTCTTCGGGACTGGTGCTGGATGCCGGCGAGGTCCCCGCGGCCATTGGATCGAAGTCGCCACTCAACTACTACCGGCTGTTGTAGTGGTGCGACTGCGAGAACCCCTGCGGCCAGGAGCTTGGCCGGGTGAGTGCGACTGGTCGAATACGCGTCGGCGACCGAGCGCAGTCGTGGCGACTGGCCAGCAAGAACGCATCGCCCTGATCTCCATGCCGAGCACAGCTCTGTCACCGGGTCGCCGTTCGCCCGTGAAGAAGCGTTCCCGAGGGTGACCACCTCGATGAGCCGGGTGCACAGGTCGAGCTCGTTGAGCGCGAGTACGGTGTCGTCGAGCTGCGTCCGGCCCTTCCGATCGAGGCAGACCAGCGATGGTTCTGGAGCGAGCGCTGGCAGGCGATGGAGCGCGAGGCGGACGAGGACCTCGCTGCGGGGCGCGTCGAGCACGTTGAGTCCGTCAGCGAGCTCGTCTGGGCGCTCGAGCGGATCGCCGCTGAGGGGTAGGTACGGACCTTTCGGTACGACCTGGGCGGCCGGACGGTCGAGCTACCTTTGAGTACGGCACGGAATGCGTCGCGGGTGAGGCACACATTGTGGGGCGGCGGATTGGCACCCCCGACGCCTTCGGCCAGCCGTAGATCGTCACGCGATTGGTTGTTGGAATATCCATCGATGTGACCAGATGGCGTTCAGGCGGCTGGCGCCCAGAGCCCGGTGGGGGCCAGCTCACAGATCGAAGCGCGGGGATGGTCGCGAGTTCCCCTCCGACGCCGAGCGGGCTGGTCATGCCGGCGTCAGCACCCGGGCGTGAAGACGCTCCTCGAGCACAATCCGACGGTGTCGGTCGAAGGTCGCCTGGAGGCTCGGGTCCCACGGCGTGGGAGGCGAGTGGCCGGGATCAACTGGTACGGGAGCCTCGTCGGCCTCGGCCTCGGCGAGGGGGGTGAGGTACGAGGCTGGCGTCCATGTGCCAAGGGACGAGTCCAAATTCGTGCACGCACGCGCAGTCCCAACCCGGCGGCGTCGAAGTCTCCGTGATAGCGCAGCGCAGCGCCGCACGCGAGGGAGCTGCTCGAGATCAGGCCTGGGCCGGTGGCGGCGAATACCGCTATCGCTGGGATCAAGGCGTCGTGCGGGCGCATCCAGACGAGCATCGCAACTACCTTGCAGGCTTTCGAACCGACTGCCGGGAAGGAGCAGGCGGCGCGAGCTGTCGCTTCTCGGCGGTCACAAGCGGCGTACTAGGAGCGACCTTCGTCGGCAGCGACGACCTCGCCACTGAACGATGGGTACCGTCGCCATGTGGCCACCTCTAAGAGCCCGCTGTCGATGCCTCGCGAGAAGTCTTTGATCGCCTGGATGCGGCCGGCCACCGTATACGGGCAGTCCTGACGTGGTCCGTGCGTGCTGTGTAACACTCCTCGGGCACGTCGGTGAGGACTGGGGGATCGAGTGATCAGAGAGACAATGGCCGGGGCCCGCACTGTCGCCGCCGTGTTCAAGGTTGCTGCCGTAGTCGTCCTGCTAGGGGGCTCGGCTGCTGGCGTAATTGCAGCGCGGTCGGTCAGCTCGTGGGTTACCAACCGTCCCGCCGAGATCGCGATCGTGGCCGGCATCGTCGCTGTGGCGATCCTCCTCGCCTCGGCCCTTGGATTCTTCGCCTATGTGCTTGAGCTGCTGATGGCGCTACACGAGAAGAGCTAGCAGGGGCCGCGGAGGATCGCGCCTGTACTGAGATGTGATACGACCAGCTCGCTGCATCGAAGTGGCTTCTCCTCGTCAGTGATGGGCTCCGTCCATAATCGAGGTACGCAGCGATGGCGCTTCTCCCTTCCGTGACCTGCAACGCGTCTAGCGATCATGGATGATGGCGTAGCGGCACAAGCTTCGGCTTCCGCTCGCTCGGAATAGACGAGTGCTGACGATGCCGTCGCAAGGCGGGATCGCCGATGGGCCTCGCCTGCGGCGTCCGATCGCGATCAAGGCGGTCGCCGTAGCCATTCTCGGCGAAACCTGAGAAGCGTGATCCAGTGGGGGAGGAGGGTTGCGGCATACGGCCACGTCACGACGTTCTGACGGGCGATAGGTTCGCAACGGGGCCTGCCCGGGGAAGCTTAACGAGGAATGCGACTACTGCGTCGACCCGCCTCCGAAGCCACGGCACGCTTCTCCTTCACCCGCGTGGCTGCGGTGCTGGCCGCCGCGATGCTCGCGCTCGGGATAGTTCTACTCGTGCGCAACAACGTCTTCGCTCCCGGCGCCGCGCCATCTTCAAGCCGCCCACCCTTCTCTAGCCGCCCACCCTCCTCCAGCCCGCCCCCGATCTCTAGCGGCCGGATTCCGGTCGACACCGCCGCTCGAGCGCCCAAACGCACCCGGGCCCAGGTGGCCACGCAGCGACCGGTCGATGCCAGGGTCACGATCGGAGAGTGGTCACGTAGTTACCTCCTCTACCTCGGTGAGCCCGCCGCCAGGGCGAGCGACCCGAGGCTCCAGTTCCTCGAGCGCTGGGCCGCGCACGAGGGCACCTTCGATCTCGGGAACAGCCACAATCCGCTCGACACCGAGATGGGCGCCCTGGGCGCCCATCTATGGAACCCCCAAGGGGTCCGGGCCTACGACACCCTCGAGCAGGGCTTACGAGCCACTCGCCAGACCATGGGGCTCAGCTGGAACCGTCCAATCCTTCGCGCCCTGCAGGATCGGAAGGCCACGACCGCCACCCTTGCCCGCGCCCTAGCCGAATCCAACTGGACCGGCTACGGCCAACGGTCCTGGGCAGAGCTGAACTACGCCAGCCGGGTCTCGGACGAGCCCGTCGCCGGCTTCGGGCTGAAGCTGCCCTCCGTATCGATCCTCGGCCGAGTCGTCGATCCGCTCGGGCGGCCTGTCAGCAAGGTGTGCGTGGCTGCCCTGCCCCGGAAAGGCCCCGGCACGGGCCAGCTCACCTCGGCGAGTGGCACGTTCGGCTTCCCGAAGCTGGTCCGGGCCGCCTATCGGCTGCAGATCACCGACTGCCGCCACGATGCCCACGAGGCCACCCCCGTCTACTACGACATGAAGGCCGCCCGGACCTTTACGACGCGTGACCGCGCCCGGGCGACGGTGTTCAGTTCGTCCTGCTCTCCGACCTCGCGCTGCCCCGACGAAACCTTCGACCTCTCGAAGGCGCCCCACTTCGGGACGATCACCCCACTCGTCACCTGGGCGCCGCCGGCCGCAATCACCTTTGGGACCCGCCTCAGTCGGAGGGAGCTCGACGCGCGCTCGAGCCTGCAGGGAACCTTCACCTACACCCCGAGGCCGGGGACCGTTCTCGCCGCCGGCGAGCACATACTGCGGGTGACCATCCGACCCGAGCCGATCCCGGGCCTGAAGGTCACCACCGCCACAGCTCATCTCGTTGTCAAGCGGGCGCTTCCCGCGCTGAACTGGCCGGCGCCTGCACCGATTCCCTATGGCGCGGCGCTCTCCGCAGCACAGCTCGACGCCCGTGCCGCCGTCCCGGGCAGCTACACCTACTCGCCCAAGCTCGGAGCGGTGCTGCCCCGGGGCCGCCAGAACCTGCACGTCGTCTTCCGCCCTCGTAACGCCCCCGAGTACGCCATCGCCACCGCTGAGGTGACTTTGACGGTGACCGGCCTCGACCCGAACATCACCCGGGCGAGCCGAGTCCGATGAGTCAGCGGGGAAGTAGCAACGGCAGGTAATGGCGGGCGCGGAGGCCGGCTGGCGCTGCGGTCGCCGGTCAGTTCACCGGTGAGCACCATCTTGCCGCCCGCCTGACCCCTCTCGCCGAGCTGGTGTGCCTTGGGGGCGTCCTCGAGCGGGAACCTCCGAGCAACGCGCACCGCGAGCTTGCCCTCGCTGGCGAGGGTCGCGATCGCCTCCAAGTCGGCGCGATCGGGTTCGACGATGATGCCAGTCACGCGGACCAGGTCGCCCGCCGCAGGAGCATGGACGTACACAGGCGCTGGTAACTCCGTGCTCTCATCATCTTCCTGCCTTGCTCGCGCGGCTAGTCCCGGCTCGGCAGTGGCCCGGGTGCCGGCTGTGCACGCGCTATCGCCTAGAGTGGTCGCATCTGGGCGGTGGCTTCGACGTCCATGTGCTTCGTGCACTTCGCGCTTCTCGGCGATTCGACGCCTACACATCCCCGAAATCGAAGGATCCCGCTTCCAGTGAATAACGTCCATAGTCCGCGCCCGCGACGGACCCACCACCACACCTCGCAAGTCGCTGTGCAAGAGGCCGTTCCCGGCGGGGCCGGCGACACGACGGCGGTCACGTTCGCTGCACTCGGCGTCCCGCCCTTCATTGCCAACTTGCTTGGCGCGCAGGGTATTGATCGTCCATTGCCCATCCAGGCCGCCACGCTTGTCGACACCTTGTCAGGTCACGACGTCCTCGGGAGGGGTCGTACCGGCAGCGGCAAGACCCTCGCGTTCTCGATCCCGCTTGTCGCCCGATTGGCGGGAGGGAGCCGCCGGCCGCGCCAGCCTCGAGGCCTCGTGCTCGTTCCCACTCGAGAGCTAGCCAACCAAGTGCTCGCGGTGATCGCACCGATGGCGCACGCCTGCCGATTGACCTCGGCTGTCGTCTTCGGCGGGGTGGGTCAGTCGCCGCAGGTAAAGGCCCTCTCGCGAGGCGTCGACGTCCTGGTCGCCTGTCCCGGTCGACTCGAGGATCTCATCGGTCAGGGCCACTGCGACCTGTCGGGTGTAGAGATCACCGTGCTCGACGAGGCAGACCACATGGCCGACCTCGGCTTCCTTCCTGGCGTCAAGCGCCTGCTCGACCGGACGCCGAAGGGCGGACAGAGGATGCTCTTCTCGGCAACTCTCGACAACGGCGTGGACGTGCTGGTGAAGCGCTACCTCCACGACCCCGTCACCCATTCGGTCGACCCTGCAGTCGCCCCGGTGTCCACGATGACCCACCACGTGTTCTCGGTCTCGGCCGCCGACAAGCCAGCGGTCATCCGCGAGCTTGCCGCCGGGCTCGACCGAAGCCTGCTGTTCATGCGCACCAAGCACACGGCAAAGCGTCTCGCCAAGCAGTTGACGGCCTCGGGGATTCCCGCGGTGGAGCTGCACGGCAACCTCAGCCAGGGCGCGCGGGAGCGCAACCTTGCAGCGTTCACCGACGGCAGCGCCAGGGTGCTCGTGGCGACCGACATCGCAGCTCGTGGGATCCACGTCGACGACATCGCCCTTGTGGTGCACGTCGATCCGCCGACCGAGCACAAGGCGTACCTCCATCGGTCCGGACGCACGGCGCGCGCCGGCGCCGGCGGCACCGTCGTCACCCTCGCACTTCCCACGCAAACCAACGATGTGCGCACCCTCGCGAAGCAGGCCGGCATCCGTCCGACGACGGTCGCCGTCCGCCCGGGTTC
>JAODBN010000165.1 GCA_025463965.1 Acidimicrobiaceae bacterium | reverse complement strand
CATCGGCGACGTCTTCATCGCCACGGTCAAAGACGCCGTTCCTGGCGCCGCCGTGAAGAAGGGTGACGTGGTCCGCTGTGTCGTCGTGCGCGCCAAGAAAGAGAAGCGGCGCGAAGACGGCAGCTACATCCGCTTCGACGAGAACGCTGCTGTTCTCATCAACGACCAGCTCCAGCCGCGCGGCACCCGCATCTTCGGGCCCGTCGGCCGCGAGCTGCGGGACAAGCGCTTCATGCGCATCGTCTCGCTGGCCCCAGAGGTGATCTGATGCGAATCCACAAGGGCGATCGAGTCCAGGTGCTGTCCGGCAAGGACCGAGGCAAGACCGGCGAGGTGATCCGTGCCCTCCCGAAGGAACAGAAGGTGATCGTCGCCGGCGTCAACATCGCCAAGCGGCACACCCGGCCCACCCGGGCCACGACCCAGGGCGGCATCATCGACAAGGACATGCCGCTTCCGGTCTCGGCCGTGGCGCTGATCTGCGGCAAGGACGGCCCCACCCGGGTCGCCTACAAGATCGACGCGGACGGCAACAAGCGGCGCGTCTGCGTCAAATGCGGGGAGGACCTGTGAGCCCCGCCACTGCCACCACCACCCGGCCGCGCCTGAAGACGCGCTACAACGAAGAGATCCGCGCCCGTCTCATGGAGCAGCTCGGCTGCTCCAACGTGATGGAGGTGCCGACCTTCGAGAAGATCGTCCTCAACTGCGGTGTCGGCCGCGCCACCCAGCAGCAGTCGCTGCTCGAAGGCGCGGTTCGCGACCTGCAGTCCATCACCGGTCAGAAGCCGGTGGTGACCAGAGCTCGTACCTCGATCGCCGCCTTCAAGCTCCGCGAGGGCAACGCGATCGGTGCGATGGTCACGCTCCGAGGCGATCGGATGTGGGAGTTCTTCGACCGCCTCGTGGCGCTCGCGATCCCGCGCATCCGTGACTTCCGAGGCTTGCCGCCCCGGTCGTTCGACGGGCACGGCAACTACACCTTCGGGGTGACCGAGCAGCTGATCTTCCCGGAGATCGATTACGACCGCATCGACACCACCCGTGGCATGGACATCACCATCGTGACCACGGCCAGAACCGACGCCGCAGGCCGAGCGCTGCTCGACGCCTTCGGCTTCCCGTTCCGACGCGAAGGACAGTAGGCACGATGGCGAAGAAGGCCTTGATCCAAAAGCAGCAGCGCACCCCGAAGTTCAAGGTGCGCGGCTACACCCGCTGCCGCCGCTGCGGCCGGCCCCGTGCCGTGCTCCGCCGCTTCGGCCTGTGCCGTATCTGCCTGCGCGAGCTGGTCCATGCCGGTGAAGTTCCCGGCGTGACCAAGGCCAGCTGGTAGGGGAGGGGAACGACCATGACGATGACCGATCCCATCGCGGACATGCTCACGCGGCTCCGGAACGCGAACGTGGCGATGCACGACAGCGTCAAGATGCCCGGCTCGAACCTGAAGTCCTCGCTCGCCACGATCCTCGAGCGAGAGGGCTACATCTCGGGGTTCACCACCTCTGAGGACGCCGCGCGTCCCGGCACGGTGCTCGAGATCACCATGAAGTACACGACCGAGCGCAGCCGGGCCATCGCCGGTCTGAAGCGGGTCTCCACGCCCGGGCTTCGGGTCTACGCCCGTGCCGACCGGCTGCCGCGCGTGCTCGGTGGCCTCGGCGTCGCCGTGCTCTCGACGAGCAAGGGACTGCTCACCGACCGAGAGGCCCGCAAGGCCAAGGTCGGCGGAGAGGTGCTCTGCTATGTGTGGTGAGCCGATGATCCGGGGCGCTCTGGCGCTGGTCGGACGAGGAGGTGGCTGCTGATGTCACGCATCGGACGAGCCCCGATCGCCGTTCCCGCCGGGGTCGACGTCGATCTGGCCGAACGCCGTGTCGTCGTCAAGGGCCCGAAGGGCACGCTCTCGCGCGAGCTGCCGGGGGCGATCACGATCCGCCGGCGCGAGGAGGGCGATCTCCTCGTCGAGCGGCCCGACGACGCACGCTCGAACCGAGCCCTTCACGGGCTGACCCGCTCGCTCGTGGCCAACATGGTCACCGGCGTGACGGAGGGCTACGTGAAGGACCTCGAGATCGTGGGCGTCGGCTACCGGGCGACGGCGCGCGGGCCGGGCCAGCTCGAGCTGGCGCTCGGTTTCAGCCACCCGGTGGTGGTGGACGCCCCAGATGGCATCACCTTCGAGGTCCCCGCCCCCACCCGGATCTCGGTGCGGGGCATCGACAAAGAGATGGTCGGCCAGGTCGCGGCGGACATCCGCAAGATTCGCAAGCCCGAGCCCTACAAGGGCAAGGGTGTTCGATACGCCGGCGAGGTCGTCATCCGCAAGGCCGGGAAGTCCGGGAAGTAGTGATGGCGAACGTTGCACGTACCCACGCCCTCAAGCGACGCCGTCACGCCCGTGTCCGGCGCAAGGTCGCTGGCACCCCCGAGCGGCCCCGCCTGGCGGTGTTCCGCTCGAACAGACACATCGTGGCCCAAGTCATCGACGACGTCGCCGGCCGCACGATCGCGGCCGCCTCGACCGTCGAGTCGAGCCTTCGCAGCCAACCCACGGGCAACGTGGCGGCGGCAGCAGAGGTCGGGCGCCTGGTGGCGAACCGGGCCAAGGAGAAGGGCGTAGAGCGCGTGGTCTTCGACCGCGGCGGCACGCGCTACCACGGAAGGGTCGCGGCGCTCGCCGACGCGGCTCGCGAAGCCGGACTGGAGTTCTAGGGATGCCCGAGCAGCAGTACGAAGAGCGGACCATCAAGGTCAATCGGGTCGCCAAGGTCGTCCAGGGCGGTCGGCGCTTCTCCTTCACCGCCCTCATGGTCATCGGTGACGGTCAGGGCCGAGTCGGCCTCGGCTACGGCAAGGCCAAAGAAGCGGGCCTCGCCGTCCAAAAGGGGATCGAGGAGGCCAAGAAGAACCTCTTCGAGGTTCCCCTCGCGGGCTCGACGATCACCCACCCGATCATCGGCAGGGCTGGCGCCGGGCGCATCCTGCTCAAGCCGGCCGCCCCCGGAACCGGGGTCATCGCCGGCGGCGCGGCGCGCGCCATCCTCGAGATGGCGGGGATCCACGACATCGTGGCCAAGTCCCTCGGCACCTCGAACGCCATCAACGTCGCGCATGCCACCATCGACGGCCTGCGCTCGCTGCGGCGGCCCGACGAGGTCGCCCGCCTGCGGGACAAGACGCCCGAGGAGGTCACCCCCGCGGGGGTGCTCCGCGCCTACGACGAGCGTCGCCGGAACGCACGGGTCGCCACGGAGGTGCGCTGAGATGGCCACCCCCACCGGATCGGGCGACGGGCAGCTGCTCGTCACCCAGACCCGCTCGACCATCGGCACCAAGCCGAAGCACCGTGGGACGCTGCGCGCCCTCGGTCTTCGCGGGGTCGGACGAACGCGGCTGCTGCCGGACCGTCCCGAGATCCGCGGCATGATCGCCCGGGTGCCCCACATGGTCTCCGTGGAGGAGGCGGCCCCGGCGGCCTCCGACGCACCACGAAAGTCCGCCGCCAAGCGCTCGGCGAAGCACAACGAGGACGC
>JAODBN010000157.1 GCA_025463965.1 Acidimicrobiaceae bacterium | reverse complement strand
CACCACCTATTTCGCCAGCTCGACCGGGCTGCGCCGCCGCCACGTCGACCCGACGGGCACCCTCGAGCTCGTGGCCCGAAGCCGCGACGGGTCGCGATCGGCGTGGGCGGGGCGCGCCACCGAGGACTTCTCGGACTGCTCGCTGTCGGAGATGGAGGCGGGGCTGCTCCAGCGCCTCGCCTGGGCCGAGCGCAAGGTGGAGCTTCCTGCAGGCCGCTACGAGACGATCCTGCCGCCCGACGCCGTGGCCGACCTGATGGTGGTGCTCGGCGAGGCGGCGAGCGGGAGGGAGGCCGAGGAGGGCCGGAGCGTCTTCGCCGCGCCGGGGGGAGGAACGCGCATCGGCGAGCGGCTGAGCCCGCTCGCCTTCGAGCTCTCGAGCGACCCTGCCGAGCCCGGGCTCGAGTGCACCCCCTTCCTCGAGGCCGAGGCGTCCGGCGCGGACGTCTCGGTGTTCGACAACGGCGCGTCCCTCGAGCGCATCGGGTGGGTCTCCGATGGCCGCCTGCAGCGGCTCCGCTACCACCGGGCCGGCGCCCGTCGCTCCGGCGCGCTGTTCACCCCGCCGGTCGACAACCTCACGCTGTCGCTCCCAGGTGCCGGCGGGGGCCTGCAGGATCTGGTGGCCTCCTCGAGACGAGCCCTGTTGCTGACCTGTCTTTGGTACATCCGGGAGGTGGATCTGTCGACGCTTCTGCTCACGGGGCTGACCCGCGACGGGGTCTACCTCGTCGAGGACGGCGAGGTGGTCGGTGCGGTGAACAACTTCCGTTTCAACGAAAGTCCGGTCGACGTGCTGGCGCGCGCGAACGAGACGAGCGCCAGCACCCGAGCGCTGTCTCGGGAGTGGGGAGAGTGGATGCGCCGCACGGCCATGCCGGCGTTGCGGGTGCCCGACTTCAACATGAGCTCGGTCAGCCCGGCCAGCTGAGCCGGACCTCCACGGAGAAGAAGGACTCGTGCTTGTCGATCTGGCGTTCGGGACCACTGGCCTCGAGGTCGAGGTCCCCGACGACGCCGTCGTCGTCGCCCCGAAGCACCGCCCGGCCGCCCGCGACCCACTGGGCGAGATCCGACGCTCGCTTCGCGAGCCGGTGGCCGGCCCGCCGCTCGCCGCACTGGCGCGCCCGGGCCAGAAGGTGGCGATCGCCGTCTGCGACGTCACCCGTCCCCAGCCGCGCGACCTTGTCGTGCCGGCGATCCTCGACGAGCTGGACGGGATCGTGGACCCCGCCGACGTGGTCGTGATCGTGGCCACAGGCACCCACCGTGGCTCCACCCAGTCGGAGCGCCTGGCCATGTTCGGGCGCGAGGTGCTGGACCGGGTGCGCGTCCTCGACCACGACTGTCGGGACTCCTCCTCGCTCGTCGACTTCGGGACGCTCGGTTCGGGAGTCCCCGTCCGCTTGGCGAAGGCCTTCGTCCAGGCCGACCTGCGCATCACCACCGGCTTTGTCGAGCCGCACTTCTTCGCCGGTTTCTCCGGCGGGCCGAAGCTCCTCGCTCCCGGGCTGGCCGGCCTCGAGACGGTGCTCACCTTGCACGACGCCAGCCGGATCGGCGACCCCCGCGCCACCTTCGGGGTGCTCGAGGGCAATCCCGTCCACGACGACGTACGGGCGATCTCCGCAGCGGTTGGCGTCCACTTCGCCTGCGACGTCGTCCTCGACGCCGCCCAGGAAGTGGTCGAGGCCTTCTCCGGCGAGCTGTTCGCCATGCACCGGGCCGCCTGCGAGCTCGTGCGCGCCGCCAGCATGCAGGCGGTGAGCGACCGCTTCGACGTCGTCGTCACCACCAACGCCGGCTGGCCCCTCGACCAGGATCTCTACCAGGCCGTGAAGGGGATCTCGGCGGCGAGCGAGGTGGTGAGAGACGGCGGGCTCGTGGTTGCGGCGGCCGAGTGCCGGGAGGGCTTCCCGTCGCACGGATCGCTCCAGGGGCTCCTCTCCGCGGCGCCGAGCGCGCGAGCCTTCCTCGATTCGCTCCCGGACGGGCCGGCAACGCCGGACCAGTGGCAGGCCCAAGTGCTGGCCCGCTCGCTCGAGCGCTCCCGGGTGGCGATGCGCACCGACGGTCTCACGGCGGGCGAACTGGCGAGCGTGCACCTCGGGGCGGTCGCTGACGTCCACCAGGCCGTCGCTGCCGAGCTCGCCCGACGGGGGCCCGGCGCCACGTGCTGCGTGCTGCCGGAGGGCCCGAGAACGATCCCCTACCTCGTCGGCGTCTGACCCGTTGCCGGCCGTCCCTGGCATTCGGGGGGGCCCGGCATCGGGCATGCTGGTGCCATGGAGCTCGCACCAGAACCCGAGGTGACCGTCCCCCCGGTCGTCAGCTTCCCGACGCCGTACACGCGTGAGGTCACCGCTCGAGCGAGCGGACGGTCGACGAACCGGCGTACCCGGATCGTGGCCACGATCGGGCCCGCCTCGGACTCGGTCGAGATGCTGAGGAAGCTGACCGAAGCCGGCATGGACGTGGCGCGCATCCCGCTCGCCCACGGCACCATCGACGAGGCCGTCGGTCGCGTCCGTCGTGTGCGAGAGGCGGCGCCCGAGATCGGGGTCATGGCGGACCTTCCCGGGCCGAAGATCCGGACCACCCCGTTCCCCGACGGGGGCGTGGTGCTCTCGAGCGGTGACGAGCTGCTCGTGCTGCCCGGGTCGGTGCTGGCCGAGAGCTCGAACAAGCGCATCGGTGTCGCGCTCGACGAGGTGGCGCTCGGTCTGGAGGAGGGAGACCGGGTGGCGCTCGGCGACGGCGGCGTGTCGCTCCACGTCATCGGGCGCAACGACGAAGGGGCGATCGCCCGGGTGATCAGCGGCGGCCGCCTGCAGGGCCGCCCCGGGGTGACCGTGCCCACGAGCCGCGTCGTGCTCGCCACCCCGACGACCGATGACCTCGCACGCCTCGAGGCCCTCGTCGCCGAGGGCATCGACATGGTGGCGGTGTCCTTCGTGCGCTCGGCCGCCGACATGCTCGCGGTGCGCGCCGCCGCGGGGTCGAGCTCGGTCATGCTCTGCGCGAAGATCGAGACGCCCGAGGCGATCGCGGATCTTGACGCCATCCTGGCCGTCACCGACTCGGTGATGGTCGCTCGCGGCGACCTCGGGGTGCGCGTCCCGCTCGAGGACGTCCCTCACCACCAAAAGCACATCATCCGCTCCGGCGTCCGCTTCGGCCGACCGGTGATCACCGCCACCCAGATGCTCGAGTCGATGGTCACCGCCCCGGTCCCGACCCGTGCTGAGGTGACAGACGTGGCCAACGCGGTGCTCGACGGCACGAGCGCCGTCATGCTCTCGGCGGAGACCGCAGTGGGGACGGACCCGGTGAACGTCGTGGCGACGATGGCAAAGATCGTGCTCCGCACCGAGCAGGACTTCGACTACGTCCGCTGGGGCGCCGGCCTAGGCCTGCAGGAAGTCTCCGGTCCACCGTCGTCCGCGCCGGGCATCACCGCGGCAATCACCGGCGCGGCCTGGCGCGCCGCCATGGAGCAGAACGCTGCGGCGATCATCGCCTGCACCCGGACTGGGGCCACGGCCCGGGTCATCTCACGCTTTCGGCCCTCCATGCCGATCGTGGCAGCCACCCCCTCGTTGCAGACCGCTCGCCAGCTCTCGGTCAGCTGGGGCGTCGACTCGCTGATCGTGCGGGAGTCGACCAGCACCGACGACATCGTTTGGTATGCGGTGAGCCGGACCGTCGAGGCGGGCTACGCGAGGGCCGGCGACGTCGTCATCGTGCTCGCCGGCTCCCCCAACGAACCCGACCCGGTGACCGACACCATCCGCATCGTCCGGGTCGGCTGAGCCCTCGCGAGTAGCCGGCTGCTCCGAGACCGGCCGGACAGCGAGCTTTGCACCGTCGTGCTCGAGCGGTGCCGCGTGTCAGGTGGGTCGGGAGCGGCGCGCTGAACCTACGAGAGCGCCCTTTTGTGGACCGAGACCCGCGGAATGCACAAGCGGGAGGACTTCCCCAAGCTCGACCCGGCCAGCACCACCGCATCCTGACCGGGGGCCGCGCCGAGGTCAGCCTTGTGTCCGACGATTTCAGGGGCATGTACCGACGTGACCTCGGCTGGAATCGTGGGCAGACGCCGACCGCCGCACGGGCGTCGCGCGCCAAGCTCGCCAGCCACTACGCCAAGATGGAGAACACGCCGCCGCCGGCAAAAGTCCCGGCGTCCGCTCCTTGACGGGTGGTGCGGCTCGCTCGCACGCGGGCTACTCGAGACGATTGCCGTCAGGGGCCTCGGCTCGGCCGAGCGGCACGACGACGGGGATCCCGTTCTCGATCAGCAGACGAACACGGGCGCGGGTGAACAGCGCCAGGTTCTCCTCGGTGAGGGTCTCGAGCGGGCTGCCCGAGGCGACCACCCGTCCGCCGACCAGCAGAGCGAGCTCGTCTGCGTAGGAGCCCGCAAGGGTGAGGTCGTGCATGGTCGACAGCACGCTCCAGCGCGCGTCTCGCCGAAGCTTCTCGATCCGGTCGAGCACCTCCTGCTGGTAGCCGATGTCGAGCCCGGTCGTCGGCTCATCGAGCAGCAGTACCGGGGCCTCCTGGGCAAGGGCGCGTGCCAGCACCGCTCGCTGGCGCTCGCCACCGGAGAGGGAGGAGAGGAGCCGCCCGCCGTAGGAGACGAGGTCGAGCTCTTCGAGGACGCGCTCGGTGACCTCGAAGTCGACCGCCCGCTCCGCGCCGAGCGGGCTGAGGTGACAGGTCCGCCCGAGCAGCACATAGGCGCGCACGGTGACGCCCGAGGGGACGACGGGGTGCTGAGGCACGTAGGCGACGAGCCGAGCGCGTTCTGCGGCTCGCAGTCCCTCGAGCGCGGTCTCGCCGACGCGCACGCGACCCTCGTGGCGCACCAGGCACGCGAGCGCCCGCAGGAGGGTGGTCTTGCCCGCCCCGTTCGGCCCGACGATGCTCAGCCAGCGCCCGGGGCCCACCGACAGCGAGACGTCCTCGAGGAGTGTGCGCCCCTGGATCTCGACGCGCAGCTTGTCGGCCGAGATCCCCGGCGTGACCGTGGCTCGTTCGGCGTCTGGCGTGCGTCGACCCGCGGCGTCCGCCGTCCCCGATCGGTGGAGAAGGCGCCTCACCAGCTGCCTCCGCTCCTGCGACGCAGCACGAGCACGAAGAAGGGGCCGCCGAGCGCGGCGGTGACCACACCGATCGGAAGCTCGGCGGGCGCGAGGACCAGCCGGGCGACGAGGTCGGCGAGGACGAGGAAGGCCGCCCCGCTGAGGATCGACAAGGGGAGCACCACCCGGTAGCTGGTGCCACCCAGCATGCGTACGGCGTGGGGGACGATGATGCCGACGAAGCCGATCAAGCCGCTCACCGAGACGGCTGCCGCGGTGCCCAGCGACGCGGCGATGAGCACGGCGAGGCGCGTCCGGCGCACGTCGATTCCGAGCGCCGCGGCTTCGTCGTCCCCGACCGCGAGAACGTCGAGTCGCCGTCGGGCCGCGAGCAGGACGGCGGCGCTGCCGACGGCATAGGGGGCCAACAGCCCGACGTCGTGCCACCCGGCGGTGGACAGGTCCCCGAGGATCCAGGTGTAGACGTCGCGAAGGGTCTGGGTCTGGCGCAGCTGGAGATAGGTCTGAACCGCTGTCAGCATCGAGGCGACCGCCACGCCCGCCAGCAGCAACGTGGCCGGCGAGCGCTCGCCCCCCGAGGCTCCGATGAGGTAGGTCAGGGCGACGGCAATGAGTGCCCCGGCAAAGGCTGCTACCGGAACCGTGGGGAGCGGCCCGTTGGCCCCCTCGGCGCCGGCGGTGATGGCGATCGTCGCCCCGAGCCCGGCCCCGGCGGCCACTCCGAGCAGGTAGGGATCCGCCAGCGGGTTGCGGAACACCCCCTGGTACGAGCCGCCAGCCAGCGCCAGCATGCCGCCGACCATGAGCCCCAGCACCACCCGCGGGGCGCGGATCTGCCAGACGACCGCCTCCTCGACGGGGCTCAGCCCGGTGTGCAGGTGGAGCCCGAAGAGCCGGTCAGCCACCTCCGAGAGCGTGGCCGCGGGCGCGATCGAGGTCGGGCCGAGCAGCAGCCCGGCGAGGACGGCGGCGACGAGGACGCCGACGACCACGGTCACCCCGAGGACCCCGGGTCCTCGCGACCGGGCCGTCGCCGCCACTCGTCTGTCCGCCTGTTCCCGTCTCTCGGTCCTAGGCCGCCTTCGCCTTGAGCTCGGCGGTGACCACGCTGTGGAGCAAGTCGACGACGCGCGGACCCCAGCGCGAAGCGATGTCCTGGTTCAGCTCGATCACCCGGTGGTTGCGTACCGCGGCCAGCTGCGACCACCCGGGGCGGGCGCTGACCGAGGCGAGCGACGCGCCGTCGGCGAGGAAGATGAAGGTGGGGTTCGCCTTGAGGACCGCCTCGGACGACAGCTGGGGGTAGTCGCTGCCGTGCACCGAGGCGCCGGTGATGTCTTTCAGACCCGCCAGGGTGAGCACGGACCCGACGAAGGTGTCGCCCGTCGCGGTGTAGAGCGTCGGGTCGAGCTCGTAGAAGTAGGTGGGATGCGTGGTCTTGGGAACTTGTGCGACGAGGCCGGCCACATCCGTTCGCATCTTGGCCGCGAGTGCCTGCGCCTCGGTGCGGTCTCCGGTCACCTGCCCGAGCTGACTGAGCTGGAAGTACGTGTCGGCGAGGGTGCGCCCCGCGGGCAGGTAGAGGACGGGGATCCCGAGCAGCTTGAGGGAGCTCTCGAGGTTCGGGGGCGTCGGGTTGTAGGAGATGACCACGAGATCGGGTCGCTCCTTTGCGATCGCCTCGACGTTGGGCGTGTAGCCCGACAGCGAGGTGTGCGGTGCCGACGGCGGGTAGTTGGAGTCCGAGTCGACCGCCACTACCTGATGGCCGGCGCCGATGGCGAAGAGCATCTCGGTGGCCGTCGGTGAGAGCGAGACCACCCGGGTGGGGCGCTTCTTGATCGTGAGCGGCCCCGCCGCCGTGCTGATCGTCACCGGGAACGCGCCCCCGGCGGTGGCTCGTGGGGCCGGCGCCTTCGCGCTGGCCCCCGCGGTGCCGGCGATCGCGCCGGTGATCGTGACGCCGACAAGCGCGAGCGCGCCGAGCGTCACCCGTAAGCGGACAGATCGGTACATCGGTTCTCCTCCTTCCGTCCGAGCAAGAGGTTCGACGGAAGGACAAGAGTCCGACCGCACGCGTGCTCTTCCTCGAGAGCCCAATTTCGTGCACCGTCGACCCAGGCGATCTGGCTCGGCCCGACGAGCGGGCCTTACAGCTGCGGGACAGCGCCGGACTTGCACCGGACTTCGCTGGACCGACGGAAGTGCTCAATGTAGCCGCAGCGCCCGAGCCAAAGTGCCAGCGAGCTGAGGCCCGGCTACCGTTGCCGCCGCAGCGCTTCGTTGGGGGTGCCTTGCACGGGCGATCCTGCCCGACGCGGGCCCAAGAAGGGAGCCGGAAGGCGATGGCGGAGATCTCGGGAGTCGGCCGGCCCCGTCTCTCTGCCCCGGCGTCGGGCGATCCGCTCGCCGATCGCCGGCGTCTCGGCAGCTCGTCGGTGAGCGTGGGGCCGATGGTGCTCGGCACCGGCGCGATCGGCGGGCTCTACTCCGCAGTCAGCGACGCGCAGTCCGAGGAGACCTTCGCCGAAGCGTGGCACCTCGGGATCCGCGACTTCGATACGGCGCCCCACTACGGGGCCGGAGTCGCCGAGCGCAGACTCGGCGCGTTCTTGGCTAGCCGCCCGAGGAGCGAGTTCGTGCTGTCGACCAAGGTCGGCCGCCTCCTCGTCCAAGGCCCAGGCGACGAACCGCCGACCTTTGTGGGCGAGAGCGGCCTCTCGCGGGTGTGGGACTTCTCGGCTGCAGGCGTCCGGCGCTCCCTAGAAGAGAGCCTCGAGCGCCTCGGTCTTGAGCGGATCGACATCGCCCTCGTGCACGATCCCGACGACCACCTGGACGAAGCGATCGGCGAAGCGTTGCCGACGCTCGCCGCGCTACGCGACGAGGGGATCGTCGGGGCGATCGGGGCCGGGATGAACCTGTGTGCCCCGCTCGAGCGCATCGTGACCGAGACCGACGTGGACTGCGTGCTCGTCGCCGGCCGTTACAGCCTACTCGAGCGGGAGGCAGCCGAGTCGTTGCTCCCAGCGTGCATGGAGGCGGGTGTGTCGGTTCTCGCAGGAGCCGTCTTGCACGGTGACGTGCTCGCCGACCCACGCCCCGGCGCACACTTTGCCTACCGTCCTGCGAGCGAAGCGGTGCTTGCACGCGCTCGCGAGATCCAGGACCTGTGCGCCCGCCACGGAGCGTCGCTGCTCTCCGCGGCGCTCCAGTTCCCGCTTCGCCACCCAGCGGTCACCGCCATCGTGGTCGGGGCGCGCACGGCCGGCGAGATCGCCGAGGACGTCGCGGCGCTTCGCGCAGAACTGCCCGAGGAGCTGTTTGCCGAGCTTGAGGAGTCGGCGTGAGCGGCCCCCGCGTCTTCGTCACCCGGCGCCTGCCGGGCAATGCCCTCGAACGGCTCGCCGCGGTGACCGATCTCGACTGCTGGCAGGGTGATGCCAACCCGCCGCACGGCGAGTTGATCGAGCGTGCGCGCCATGCCGAGGGCATCGTGCCGATCATCGGGGACCCGATCGACGCCGGGCTCGTGGAGGCCTGCGAGCGCCTGCGCGTGGTCGCCGGGGTGGGCGTGGGCTACGACCACGTCGACGTGGCGGCGCTCACTCGGGCCGGGATCCCGTTCTCCAACACTCCGGGCGTGCTCACCGAGGCGACCGCTGACCTGGCGTTCGCCCTCCTGCTCGCCGTGGCTCGCCGGCTCGTGGAGGCGCGAGCGGTCGTCCTCGAGGGGCAGTGGAAGGCCTGGGACCCGAGCTTTCTCTTGGGAAAGGAGCTCGCCGGCTCGACGATCGGGATCGTCGGGGTGGGACGCATCGGCGAGGCCATGGCGAGAAGGGCCCGAGGCTTCGGGATGGAGGTGCTCGGCTGGTCCCGCAGCGCGCGGGAGCTTGACGGCGTCAGCTTCGTGTCCTTGCCGGAGCTGCTCGAGCGGAGCGAGTTCGTCTCGTTGCACGTTGCCCTCACTCCGGAAACTCACCATTTGATCGGCGTCGACGAGCTCGCCGCCATGCGATCTGACGCCGTGCTCATCAACACCGCGCGCGGACAAGTGGTCGATCAGTCGGCGCTCTACGCCGCGCTGCGCGACGGCGTGATCGCCGGAGCTGGCCTCGACGTGGCAGAGGTGGAGCCGATGCCGATGGACGACCCCCTTCTCGAGTTGGCGAACTGCCTCGTCCTGCCACACGTCGCCTCTGCGACCGTTGCCACTCGCTCGGCGATGGCGAACCTGGCGGTGGACAACCTTCTGGCGGGCCTTCGTGGCGAGCCGCTCCCGAACTGCGTCAACCCCGAGGTCTACGGTCCCCGCTGAGCCGACGGAGACCGGCCGTGCGGGGGTTGACACTGAAGTGAGTGATCACTAACTTAACTCCCATGACGCCAGCCCGCTCCGGAATCCGAATGAGCGCCGAGGAGCGCCGCGACCAGATCATCGCGGTGGCCGTCGGCGCCTTCGCCCGGGGCGGCCTCGAGGGAACCTCCACCGAGAAGATCGCGGCCGAAGCCGGGATCTCCCAGCCGTACCTGTTCCGCCTGTTCCCGACCAAGGTCGACCTGTTCCTCGCGACCGTCGAGCGCTGCTTCGACCGGGTGCAGGACCGTTTCGCCGCAGCGGCGGACGGGCTCATGGGGCAAGAGGCGATCGAGGCGATGGGCGCTTCCTACGCATCGCTCATCGCGGACCGCAACCTGCTGCGCCTCCAGTTGCACGCCTACGCGTCGGCCGCCGCCGGCGAGGGCCCGGTGCGCGACCGGGTGCGGGAGCGGTTCTTGGGCCTTGTGGAGGAGGTGCGCTCCCGCACCGGCCTCGACGAGGGCGCCATCCAGGAGTTCTTCGCTATTGGGATGTTGTGCAACCTCGTCTCCGCGCTCGGCCCCGAGGAGCAGGTTCCTCTGACCAAGGACATGTCCTCGGGCCTGCTCGCCCTTCTCGTCCCCGCCCACTAGGCGTCTCGGTCCGAGAGATGCCCGAAAGCTCCACGTCCCACAAAGTTAGTGATCAATCACTGTCCGATTGGAGAAGCGATGGCCTGCCCGCACGAGCAGCACCGAGGAAGCGACCACAGCAACCGAGCACGTGCGTGCGGGGCAAACCCGCCCGCAACGAAGGAGGCAAGATGAGCTCGATCACGGAGCGGACGACCGACACGGTCAGCGTCCGCAGCCAGACCGCATGGGCGATCGCCCTCACGGGGGCTGCCCAGTTCATGGCGGCGCTCGACAACCTCGTGGTGACCACCGCGCTGCCGGTGATCCGCACCAAGCTCCACGCCGGCCTGGCCGGCCTCGAGTGGACGGTCAGCGCGTTCACCTTGACCTTCGCGGTGCTCTTGCTGACCGGCGCCGCGCTCGGCGACCGTTTCGGGCGCCGGAAGATGTTCATGGTCGGTCTCGGGCTGTTCACGCTGTCCTCCGCGGGGGCGGCACTCGCGCCGAACATCGCGGTGCTCGTGGCCGCCCGGGCCCTGCAAGGTGCCGGTGGCGCCCTCGTCGTACCGCTCTCTCTGACGCTGCTGAGTTCGGCGGTCCCCGCCGAGCGGCGCAACGTGGCGCTCGGAATCTGGGGCGCCCTCGGAGGCCTCGCCGTGGCCGTGGGCCCGCTCGTCGGCGGCGCCGTCGTCCAGGGCCTGTCGTGGCAGTGGATCTTCTGGCTCAACGTGCCGATCGGCGCGGCGCTCATCCCGCTTGCCCGGTTGCACCTGCCCGAGTCCCGCGGTGCGCGGCGCCCGATCGATCTCGCCGGAGCGGCGCTCGCCAGCCTGGGCCTGCTCGGGGCGGTGTTCGGTCTCGTGCGCGGCGGCACGTCGGGATGGACGAGCACACCAGTGCTGGCCGGCTTCGCCGCGGGCGCTGTCCTGCTCTTCGCCTTCGTCCTGCGCGAGCGTCGGACGGCCGCCCCGATGCTGCCGCTCCGGCTGTTCCGGAACCGCCAGTTCAGCGCGGTCAACGTGGTGGCCATGCTCATGAGCTTCGGGATGTTCGGGGCGGTCTTCCTGCTTGCCCAGTTCTTCCAGACCGTGCAGCACTTCACCCCGCTCGGCGCGGGCCTGCGCACGCTGCCCTGGACCGGGATGCCAGTGCTCGTGGCGCCGATCGCCGGTCTCCTGCTCGATCGGGTCGGGGGCCGGGTGCTCGTGGCGATCGGGCTCTCGCTGCAGGCGATGGGACTCGGGTGGATGGCGCTCGTGCTCTCGCCACACATGCCCTACATCGACGTGGTCCCGGCATTCGCCCTGTCGGGGGTGGGCATGGCGCTCTTCTTCGTACCGGTCGCCTCGCTGGTGCTCGCCGCGGT
>JAODBN010000400.1 GCA_025463965.1 Acidimicrobiaceae bacterium | reverse complement strand
GGCCCCGACCCGATGCCCTCCGGTGTGGCGATGAAGATCGACGTCGACTGGACGGAGGTCGAACGGGCGCATCATTGGGAGCTCTACCTCGTCGACGAGGATGGACAGCCAGTCGTGGCAGAGACGCCGGACGGTCCACAGCCGATTGAGGTACGAGGCGACTTCGAGGTCGGAAAGCCGGTGGCCGTGCCAGAGGGGTCCCCCGTCGACGTCGCGCTAGCCCTCAACTTCGGACCGCTCCCGCTTCGGACAGGGACGCGCTACACGTGGCGGCTCGCCATCGATGGTGAGTCGCACGACGACTGGGTCCTGGCCTTCTCGACTCGACCAGCGCGGGAGGAGTAGTCCCACCCGTACCCGCGACGAAGCAACCACCTCCCCTCGTGGTCCTCGATGCTTCGCGACGGGCCCGACTGCACGAGGTGCTCTTCCGTTGGTGGAAGGACGCGCGTCTCGAGCGCGATCGGCTTCCGTGGCGATCAACGCGCGATCCCTGGCAGGTGCTCGTCTCCGAGACAATGCTCACCCAGACACAGGCCGAGCGGGTAGCGAGCCGCTACCCGGCATTTATCCAGGAGTTTCCAACAGTGTCTTCCTGCGCCGGCGCTACATCCGCTGCAGTTCTTCGAGCCTGGAGCGGCCTTGGCTACAACCGCCGGGGGATGACGCTTCATCAAAGCGCCCGACGCATTGTTGCCGAGCACAACGGTCATATTCCTGCCGAGCTCGAATCCCTGCTCGACTTACCGGGCGTCGGTCCCTATACGGCGCGCGCCGTACGGGCCTTTGCCTTCGAGCAGCCTGCGGCCGTCGTCGACACCAACATCGGCCGCGTGCTGGCGCGGGCGGTCGCTGGACGCCCACTGACTCGAAGAGAGGCACAGGAACTCGCAGATAACCTCGTGCCGGATAACGCGATCCGCGACTGGAACCTTGCCCTGATGGATCTCGGCAGCCTGGTTTGTCGCTCGAAATCGCCTACGTGTGGCCGCTGCCCATTGGGTCAGGCGGGGGAGTGTGCGTGGCGGCAAAGGGATGCTCCGGGTGGCGGTGTCGACCCGTGCCGAGGCTCGGCGGCGGTGTCCGGATCGCAAGCCAGGTTCGAGGGTTCAGCTCGGCAGCTGCGCGGGCGGATCGTACGAGCCGCCTGCGAAGGTCCCATAGCTCGATCGAGGATCATCGAGCTTGCCGGGGCGTCGCGAGCCGCTGCAGCGATCGAACAGGTCCTCACCGATCTCTTAGCAGAGGGTCTGCTCCTCGAGCAGCCGGGCGATCTCTTCTGTCTGCCAGGGGAGGTCTTCAGTTGACAGGCGAAGCGAATCCCGGTCCCCGTATGGTGGTGCCGACCGGGCAGACAGGTCCGGTCGAGGTTCGGATTCCGACAGGAGCGATCGTGGCAGAAATCGAGTCGTCGGACGTGATCAGCCAGGTGGTCATCGTCACGCCCAAATCCTTCGAGGACCCACGTGGGCGATTCGTCGAGAGCTACCGCCGCTCGTGGTTCCCGCATGGCCGCGAGATGATCCAGGGAAATCGGTCGGACAAAACAGCCAACAGCCTGGTTGGCCTGCACTATCACCTCCATCAGGCCGACTACTGGTACGTCACGCGGGGGCTCGCCCGGGTCGTGCTCCACGACCTGCGCGTCGACTCGCCGACGGACGGCGCAACCTTGACGCTCGAGATCGGAGACGGAGCCGAGCAGGGAATCTTCGTGCCGCCCGGGGTTGCCCACGGCTTTGCCGCTTTGACCGATCTCACGTTGACCTACCTCGTCGACAACTACTACAACCCCGACGACGAGCTGGGCGTCGCCTGGGACGACAAGGAGATCGCCGCAGAATGGGGACTCGACAACCCGATCGTCTCCGATCGGGACAAGGCCAATCCAACGCGTCACGCGATTGCCGAGGCGCTGCGACCGCGGTTCCCGCTACGTATGGAGTAAGTAAGCTCGCAACGCCTCGTTGCAGCCGCGGTCCCATGGTCTTGCGAGTGCGATTGAATAGGGTCGTGGCGGTAACTGACCGGAGGCTGGGTCGATGATCGCGCTGCTTGTGGTTGTGGTGTTTCTCGGCGCTGCACTGGCCATCGCCCTGGCCCGTTTTGCTGGCGCGAAGGCCGAGCGCCGCTCGGTCGCCTCCTATGAGCACGCCCTCGACGTCCTTGGTGACGTCGCGAAACGCTCCGACGCCGTGGCTCCGGTGCATGCACCTCGGGACGACGAGCTAGGTCGACCTCACGTCGGTCCGGCCTCGATCAAGCTCTCGCAACCGATGCAGCGCCCCCGGCTCGCGCCAGAGACCGTTTCACCCCCTCGGGCGCCCCTCCAACCAATCGAGCCGCCGCGCCCTCCCAGGGGGCCGTTGCCGATCTTCGGCGATGCCGATCTCCTGGGTGATGCCGAGGCTTCGAAAGGACCAGGTAGCCGCCGTAGCCCCTTGTCTCGGACCCGTCGCCCAGAGCCTCAGCCCGAGCCCGATGTCACGGCCCCGATCGCCCTGTCCGAACCAGTGGTCTCGTTCGACGCGATCGATGGAGAGGAGTTCGGCGAGACGAAGCTGAACGAGCCCGTCGTGGCAGCCGATTTCCCGGTTGATTCGATCACCGATGACAGTGCCAGACCAGGCCGAGCCCACCGTCGGCCGGGGGAGCGCCGGCCCGCAGGGCAGGACCGATCGGTGCGCCGGGCGGCAACGGGCGCTGCCGCGGCGATGGCGCTTGGTGCTCTTGCCGTCGGCGGTTGGCAGCTCGCGCGCGGTCACGCGCCATCCAGTCCGCTGGCCGCTCAGGGTCCGAAGAACGTCGCCGGTGGCTCAGCTAGTCCACCTCCGGTGCAGACTCCAACGGCGCTCGAACCGACCTCGGTGACGAAATCGCTCGTCACCTACTCGGCTCCTGGCCAAGCATTCACGGTCACCTTCACGGCGCAGACGCCCTGTTGGGTGGGCGCGCAGAAGACTCAGAACGCCAGCGGCCCGTGGGACTGGATGGCGGAACCCGGGATGAGCAACGGCCCGGTTACGGCGACCTATCACGCGACCGGTCCCGTGGTCATCCGTCTCGGCGCGCCGAAAGCTGTGCAGGTGACGGTGAACGGCTTGCCCGTGGCTCTTCCTGCCGGCAACGTCCAGCCGTACGACATTGCCTTCGTTGGTAGCGGATCTATCGCTGCGTAACTGGCGGCCCGATGGGACGGTCAAGAGGGTGTTAGTGGATGCCCTTTTGGCCAAGAAATGCTTTGATCCGATCGACCATGTACTCGAGCTGCACGGGGCTCATTCCTGGATAGACGCCGATCCAGAAAGCGCGTTCCATGAGGCGATCGGTCACCGTGAGGTCTCCCACAACCCGGTAACCCTCTTCATTGGCACGTAGCTCGTCGAAACAGGGATGACGAAGCAGGTTGCCGGCGAAGAGCATGCGCGTCTGAATCTTGGCCGATTCGAGGAAATTGACAATCTCGGCGCGACTGAACGGAGCCTCTTCGCGAACGGTGAGTAGGAGCCCGAACCAGCTCGGGTCCGACGACGGCGTGGCGACCGGAAAGTCGAAGACCTCCGAGAAGTCCGAGAGCGCCTCTTTGAGGTAGCCGAAGTTCGCCCGCCGCGCCGCTCCGAAGCTGGGGAGCTTTGCGACCTGCCCGAGGCCGACTGCAGCCTGAAGGTCGGTCATCTTCAGGTTGTAGCCGAAGTGGGAGTAGGTGTACTTGTGGTCGTAGCCGGCAGGGAGCTGCGAGAACTGCCACTCGAAGCGCTTACCGCAGGTGTTGTCCTTGCCGGACATGCAGTAGCAGTCACGGCCCCAGTCCCGGAAGCTCGCGGCAATGGTGTCGAGCTCCTCGCTGCTCGTGTAGACGGCACCCCCCTCGCCCGTTGTCATGTGGTGCGGCGGGTAGAAGCTGCTCGTTGCGAGGTCGCCGAAGGTGCCGGTGAGACGTGTCGTCGGCTCATCGTCGAGGTGGCTGGTGTACTTCGAGCCGAGCGCGTCGCAGTTGTCCTCGACGAGCCATAGTTCGTGCCGACGGCAGAAGGCAAGCACGGCGTCGATGTCGAACGGGTTGCCGAGCGTATGGGCGAGCACGATCGCCCGCGTCTTCGGCGTCACCGCCGCGGCGATGTGCTCCGGAAGGGCGTCGTAGGTCGGGGCGGCCGCGTCGACGAGCACGGGGACCGCGCCGCACTGGAGGATCGGGTTGA
>JAODBN010000074.1 GCA_025463965.1 Acidimicrobiaceae bacterium | reverse complement strand
CGCCGATCGGCGCGCTCAACGCGCCGCCGCCCGGCGCCCTGCGCCGCTCGCGCCGGCCAGGCGGGCGAGCTGCGCCAGGCGGGCGATCAGCACCTCCATCACGAGCTCTGGGGGCCATCCCGTACGTCCTCGCAGGTCGAGATCGGCGCCAGCGAGAAGGGCGATCGAGCGGGTGATTCCCCGATGCCCGAGACGACGGCTCTGCACGAGCGCCTTTTTCGCCGGGAACGGCCGCAGCCCGGTGAGCAGCGCAGCGCCCTGCTCGTCGGTCACGTCCGCCCCGTCGAGGCGCAGCATCGCACCGTAGTGGCGCTGGAGCGTGGCGATCACCTGAAGGGGGTGGCGCTCTCCGCCACCGAGCAGCCGGCCCAGCGCGGCGAGCGCACCCGGGCCGTCTCCTTTGTCGAGGGCGTCGGTCAGGTCCCACGGCGCCACCCCGCCGGCGTGGCCGAGGAACGGCTCCAGGTCCTCCCGGCTCAGCCTGGCTCCGGGGCCGAAGGCCGACTCGAGGGTGGACAGGATCCCCGACAGGCGCGCCAGGTCCTCTCCGAGGTGCTCCTCGAGGCGGCCGGTCGCGCTGGCGTCGAGATGCACGCCCGAGGCGCGCACGTGCTCGCTGAACCACGCGGTGCGGGCTCGGCCGCCGCCTGCCGGCTCGGTGTCGATCACCGCGCCCACCTCGCGCACGGCCTTCGCCACCGCCGCCGGCGCGGCCTTGCCGGACAGGGCCAGCACGAGCACCGTCGTGTCGAGAGGATCGGCGAGATAGGCGGTGACGGCGTTTGCCTGCGCGGCATCGATCCCCGTGGCGCTCCGTGCCACCACCACTCGGCGATCGGCGAGGAACGGCGGGGTCCGACAGGCGTCCAGCACCGGGCCGAGCATCAGCTGCTCGTCGCGGCCGGGCTCGCCGTACTCCTCTATCGGGATCGCGCCGGCCCCCTCGGAGCCGGCGAGCTCCCCGAGGAGGGCGGACAGGGCCTGGCTGACGAGCCCGGCGTCGCTCCCTTGGACGAGGTAGGCCGGGCGGGGCGGCCCCGAGCGAGCGCCGCTCATCGTCCGAGCACCGCAGCCAGCACGTCCACCACGGCCCGCGATCCTGCCACGTCGTGCACCCGCACCATCCGACAGCCAAGGCTCACCCCGAGCGCCACCGCGGCGAGCGAGGCGTCGGCACGCTCGGAGATATCGAGGTCCAAGAGCTTGCCGAGGAAGGTCTTGTTCGACGCCGAGAGGAGGAGAGGCGCGCCGAGCACCGCCAGTCGGTCGGACGCTCGCAGCAGCTCGAGCGACTGCTCGGCGGTCTTTCCGAGGTCGAGACCCGCGTCGAGCAAGACTGCCTCGGACGGGATGCCGGCCGCGTTGGCGCGAGCGAGGCGCTCGGACAAGAAGTCGGCCACCGCGGTCACCACCCCGCCGGGGTAGTGCGGCTCAGGGTCGGCGACTCTTGGGGCGAGGCGGATATGGGTTGCGACCACCGAAGCACGCGCCGCCGCGGCGACCTCGAGGTAGGCGGGATCAGCGAAGCCCGAGATGTCGTTTCCGAGCACGGCGCCGGCCGCGTAGGCCGCTCCCGCCACTTCGGAACGCCAGGTGTCCACCGACACGGGGAGATCGAAGCGAGCCACGAGGGCCTCGACGGCAGGGACGACTCGATCCAGCTCCTCGCCCGTGCTCACCTCGGGCCCCGGGCCGGCCTTCACCCCGCCGACGTCGAGGAGGTCTGCGCCAGCAACGACGAGTCCCTCGGCCCGGCGGAGCATGGCGTCGAGCGCGAAGTGCTCGCCGCGGTCGAAGAAGGAGTCGGGCGTCCGGTTCAGCACGCCCATCACGAGCGCGCGCGCCGACAGGTCGTAGCGCCGCGCGCCGAGGCGCAGCTGCGGGAAGACCGCCGGCAGGCTGAGGGCTGGCACGCTCCGCGAAGGAGCGCTCAGAACAGCCGCGAAGAAAGGGCGCGCCGGTACGTGGAGCGACGGGGGTCCTCGGGGTCCATCGTCTCCAGCAGGTCGAGGAACTGCTGGCGAGCGTCCTCGTCGTCCTTGGCCCGATCGAGGAGGCTGTCGAGCCGCTCTCCGGTGTCTTGAGCGCCCGGCTCCTCACCGGCCTGCGCCAGCCGGGCGAGCGCGCCGACGCGCCGGGTCTCGGCGCTCTCGGGGATGCGGGCGAGGAGCGCCAGCGCCTCTTCGACCTCTCCCTTGCCGACGAGGATCTCCGCCAGCGACACGACCGCCACGGGGTGGTCGGGCTGGAGATCGAGCGCCGAGCGAAGTGACTCCTCGTCACCGGCAGCGGTGAGCTCGTCTGCCTCGCTCGGCGGCTTGAGGAGGCGGTCGACGAATTCCCGCACCTGGTTCTCGGGGAGCGCCCCGATGAACGCGTCGACGACCTGGCGGTCGCGCAGGGCGAACACCGCCGGGATCGACTGCACCTGGAACGCCGCGGACACCTGTGGGTTGTCGTCGACGTTGACCTTGGTCAGGGCCACCTGGCCGCCGGTCTCTTCGACGACCTTCTCGAGAATGGGACCGAGCGTCCGGCACGGACCGCACCACGGCGCCCAGAGGTCGACGATCACCGGGAGGTCGTTCGAGCGGTTGAGGACTTCCTGCTCGAAGGTCTGGTCGGAGACGTCGGTCGCCATGAAAACCACGCTACCGCCTCGCCACTTGGGCGCCGCCGGGAGAGCTCGCAGGGGCCAGCCGGGGAGCTAGCTCCCCGGCGCCAAGGGAACGGCGCGGGACCGGTTCCACACGAGCACCTGGTAGCCGCCCTCGCGGTAGGTGTGGGCGGGAGGGCCGAAGGTGGCCACGGCCGTCGCGGTGTCGGCGCCGCCGAAGGGGGACGCCGGATCCCAGACGAAAAAGGAAAAGCGCTGCCCCGCATACCAGGAGTGGTTCGTGTTGCGGTTGTAGGGGATCAGCTTTCCGCTCGTTCCGACGATGACCGGGCGTACCGCCACCTTCCCGTTGCTGGCGACGGTCACCACCGAGGCGCTCCAGTAGTCGCCGAGGCCCTCGGTGAGGTGATGGGCGGAGAGGAATCCCGCCAGGGCGTCGGTGGTCTGGACCGGCCCCGGCTCGGCGAGCTCGAAGCCGAGGCCGGCCGCGAAGCACAGCGCGACGGCAGCCGCCCCCGCCGCGAGCAGTCGCCGGTCGAGATTGGAACGCAGCCTTCGTGCCACCTCGCCGGCGAGCCGTGCGGTGAGCACGGAGGCGAAGATCACCGCCGCGGTGAGGTAGCGGACATAGCTCACGGAGTCGCTCGCCGACAGGACCACGAACACCGCGAGGTCGGCGAGCGCCGCGAGAACGAGCACGTCCTCCAAGAAGGCGTCGTGGGTCGATCGACGGTCCAACCGCTCGCCGTCCGCGACGCCGGTGCCGAAGCGGATGAGCGCCACGAGCACGGCCCCCACTACCGCGATCACGCCCACGACGTGAACGGCCTGCAACCCCTCGGGGACGCCACCGGAGACGAGCGCTCCGTGGCCGACGCCGAGCATCTTCGCCGTCTCGGTGACCGCAAGCTGCACGTTCAAGGACATCTGATGGCGGGTGGCGGACTGCTGGGGACTCGACTCTGCGAAGGTTCCGACGGCGTCTGCCACGAGGCGGACGAGAAGCGCCAAAAGGGCGCTCGCCGCCGCGGCCGCCACCGGGATCGCCCCGGCCAAGAGGCGTCGGCGCCGGGCGCTCTCGGCGATGCCGGCGAGCGCGACGGGAGCCAATCCGAGGGCGGCTGCCTGCAGATCGCTCAGCATCGCCGCCGCCAACAAGACGACCGCGAGCGCGAAGCACCAACCGAAGCGAGGCTGCCTCAGGCAGGCGAACGCGCACAGGCACCACAGCACCGTGGCCACGTGCAGGGGGCCCTGGAGCAAGAAAAAGGCGAGCAGGTGGCTCGGCAACGCAAGAAGCGCCACGACCGCGCCGCCCCCGACCCACATCGCCCGTCCACGTCGCCCCGCCGTTGCGAGGTGCACGCCCGCGACGACCACGAGGGCGGCGATCACCGCCGGGACCACGTTGATGAGTTGGCTGCGCACCCCGGCTACGAGCACTGCCAGCGCGTAGAAGGGGACGTCGGCGAGCCAGAACGAGTCCAGCGACAGCGACCACGTTCCGAGCAGGAGGTGGCCGTTTCGGACCGAGACTCCCTCGAGGATCACCGTCGCGCCGTCCGAGTTTCCGGAGCCGACGATGTGGAGAGACAAGGCGGAGAACAGCACGCTGAGACCGGCCGCGGCGACCAGCGCGGCGAGCACGACGGCGGTGCGAGCCCGGCGAGGTCGCGCCGGGAGCTTCGATGTCTCCTCGACCTGTGTGGGCGAGCGCGCCGCCACCGACAGGCCCCCCTGCCCGCTGATCACGCAGAGACGGTAGCCGGGGCAAGGGCCGTCGGGCCGTGATCAGGCTGTTCGGGCTGGCCACAGCACCGCCAGGCGAGCTGTCAGTGCCCGGCTCAGCTCACGCTCGAGCGGCCTCCGGCCCCCGCCAGTGGGCTTCGAGGTTGGCCCGGTCCCACCCGGCGAGATCGGCGGCAGCGGCGTATGAGCTCTCGAAGAAGCTCAGCAGGACCGCCTCTGGGTCCGTCGCCATACGGACCGCCTCGTAGGGCAGCAGGAGCTCCTTGAGCTGGCGGTCGTAGTAGGCGGCCTCCGGGGAGATCGGCGCGTCGGCGAAGCCCTCCGGCTCGGGGTAGGCGTAGGCGTAGAAGGCGCCCTCCGATGCGCCCCCGGGCCAGTAGCCGCAGCTGGCGACCTCGTGGCTGTAGGCGAGCTCCTGCACCCAGTCGGGGCAGTTCGGCACCCCGCCAGGGTGGCGGGGTGCCCTTCGCCCCGAGAACCTCGTCACCGCCATGTCGCCGCCTCCCCAGAAGTAGTGCACCGGGCTCGACTTGCCGACGAACGCCGAGCGAAAGCGCCCCATCACCCGGTGCATCGAGACGAGGGCCGTCCAGTAGCGGCGCGCCGCTTCGCCGTCGTAGGCGCGCCGCACCAGGTCCGCGGAGAAGGGGACGGACACCTGCGTCTCGACCGGATGGTCCCAGATCCTCGGGTGCGCTCCCAGCTCGTCGAGGGCGCTCTTGGTCGCCCCGTAGAAGTCGGCGACCGATCCCGGCTCGAGGGCCACCGCGCGGCTTTGGCCGTTGCTGTGCCGCAGGGCCAGGACGCCGTCGACGAAGTCGAACTCGATCTCGAGGCCCGTCGTGCCCGCGTGCATCAGCGACGTCGTCAACCCGCGCGCCGACACGTAGAGCGGAA
>JAODBN010000061.1 GCA_025463965.1 Acidimicrobiaceae bacterium | reverse complement strand
TCATCGAGGGAGAGCCGATGAACGAGGCGACGAACACGTTCGCCGGCTGGGCGTAGAGCTGCTCTGGGGCGTCGACCTGCTGGAGGACTCCCGCGCGCATGACCGCGACCCGGTCGCCCATCGTCATCGCCTCGACCTGGTCGTGGGTGACGTAGATCGTCGTCACCCCGAGCAGGCGCTGGATGCGGGCGATCTCGGCCCGCATGTCCACGCGCAGCTTGGCGTCGAGGTTCGACAGTGGCTCGTCCATGAGGAATGCGCGCGGCTCGCGCACGATCGCCCTGCCCATGGCGACGCGCTGTCGCTGCCCGCCGGAAAGTGCCTTCGGCTTGCGCTCGAGGTACTCGGTGAGCGCCAGGATGCGAGCGGCCTCCCGGACCCGCCGGTCGATCTCGTCCTTTGGGACGTTGCGGATCTTCAGGGCGAACGCCATGTTGTTGTAGACGGTCTTTTGTGGATAGAGGGCGTAGTTCTGGAACACCATGGCGATGTCACGCACCCGAGGCAGCATGTTGTTCGCGACGGTTCCCCCGATGCGCAGCTCTCCATAGGAGATCTCCTCGAGGCCGGCCACCATGCGAAGCGCCGTGGTCTTCCCGCACCCGGACGGCCCGACGAGCACCATGAACTCTCCGTCGACGATCTCGAGAGAGAGCTCGGAGACCGCAGCAGTGCCGTCGGGGTAGACCTTGCTCACTCGGTCGAAGGTGATCTCAGCCATGACAAAGGACCTCCGTGCGGGCGCCGAGCGCCAGAAGCGGGTGGAGCCGGGAGCTCCCGGGCAGGCCGGCAGGGGATGTCACTTGCCGACTCCGAGGGTGAGCCCACGGACGAGGTAGCGCTGGAAGCCGAGATAGACGGCCATCGCCGGGACGGCGCTGATGAACGAGCCGGCCATGAGAAGCGGCACGCTCGTCGTGCGGCCCGACGCGAGCACGGCCAGTCCGACCGTGATCGGTCTCTCGCTCGGGTTCTGCAAGAAGAGCAGGCCGACGAGCAGGTCGTCCCAGATCTGGACGAACTGCAGCACGGTCACCGTGGCGATCGCTGGCAGCGCGAGCGGGAGCGCCACCTGCCACAGCGTCGCCGGGTAGCTGAGGCCGTCCACCACGGCCGCCTCGATCAGCTCGTCGGGCAGGCCGCGAAAGTAGGTGGTCATCAAAAAGGTGGCGAAGGGAGTCCCGAGCGCCGCGTACACGAGGATGGCGCCCAGGTAGTTGCTCGTGAGCCCGAGACGGCTGACGTTGACGTACTCGGGGATGAGGATCGACTGGAGGGGCACCATCATCGCTCCGACGAGCGCGAGGAAGATGCCCTGGCTCCCTCGGAACTGGAGCTTGGCGAAGGCGAAGCCCGCCGAGACGCTCACGACGAGGATGATCCCGATCGACGCCGCGCAGATCAACGTCGAGTTCAGCAGCTGCTGGCCGATCGGAATCGTGGCGGTGAGCGAGGTCCAGCTCGACAGCGAGCTGCCGTGGCCGGACTGGTACTGGGCCTCGGTGTGGAACGAGGTCGAGATCATGAACCAGAACGGATAGAGCATCACCACGGCCACGACGACCATGGCGAGGAACAGCAAGGCGCGCCGGACCCGAGTCGCCGTCGAGCGCGGCGGAGCGGGGGGAGCGAGCGGCACGGAGAGCGTGGACATCACTCGGACCTGATGACCTTCAGCTGCCCGATGCCGACGATCGCCATCATGACGAAGAGGATGATCCCGTAGAGCGCGGCCGTGCCGAACTGACTCTGTGAGAACCCGGTCTGGTACACGAAGAACTCCATCGTCGTCGTCGAGTAGCCCGGTCCACCACCGGTCATCACGAAGATCAGGCTAAACAGCGCCGAGAACGCGCTGATGACCGTCAAGATGAAGGCGAGCTGGACGAAGCGCTTCAGGTGGGGGAGCGTGACGTGGAAGAAGCTCTCCCACCGGCTCGCCCCGTCGACGAACGCCGCCTCCTGGACGGTCGAGTCGAGCGTGGCGAGTCCGGTGAGGAAGATGACCGTGTTGGTCCCGATCATCGAGAAGACAAAGGTGATCGCGAGCGAGAGCAGCGCGGTCGAGGAGTTTCCGAGGAAGTCCGTGTGCGTTCCCAGGATCTTGTCGAGGGGGCCTTGGTAAGCGAAGAAGCGCTCGGCGACCATGCCGATGACCACCCAGGAGATCGCCGTCGGCAAGAAGTACACGGAGCGGAAGAAGCGCCATCCGCGGACGCGCTCGTGCAGCAGCACGGCGATCAACAGCGGGATGGCGAGCGCGAACGGGACCGAGAGGAGCAGCAACCCGTTGTTCGTGAGCACCTGCCAGAACGCCGGGTTGTGGAACGTCTGGGTGTAGGCCCCCGGGCCGATCCAGGTGGAGGTGATGCCGTTCCAGGTGGTCATGGAGTAGTAGCCCGCCTGGACGATCGGGATCACCACGAGGCCCACAACGAGCGCCAGCGCGGGCAGCGACAGCAACAGGCCGGTGAGGCGGCGCTGCGTGGACAGGCGCATGCGCTGGGGACGCTCGGCCCGCACGCTCGAGCGGCTCTGCGCCACCGGGGTCACCAACGCCGTCATCGTCGCCCTACGTTCCTTTCTCCTCGATAGATCGATCGATCATCTCGACGCGCTGGAGGCGCATCGAATTGCCGGGAAGCGCTCGCAACGTCCCTCCCCCCGGCGCGCACGCCGAAGGGAGGGACGCCCGAGCTCAAGCGCTAGCCGGCGTAGCTCGGGCCTCGCTGGGAGGCGGGAAGCTGGCCGAGGGTCTGCTGCATCTGGGTCAGTGCCGACTTCGGGCTCTGCTGCGCCGCGAGCACCGAGGGCAGCACCTTGCTGCCGGTGTTGACGACGTTGCCCTGGACGACGTTGTCCAGCATCGGGTAGGGCGTGTCCCCGCTCTTGTTGACGAAGTTGAGCATCTCCTGGTTGACCGGGTTGCTCGTCGACATGCCCTTGATCGCCGGGATCAGTCCTGCGGCGTTGACGATCTGGCCGGCCTGAGGCGTCGTCAGGAAGTCGAGGAACTGAGCGTCCTGGCTCTTGTGCTGGGAGTAGCTCGTCATCGAGAAGCCGTCACCGGCGAACTCGACAACTCCCTTGATCGGAGACGTCGAGAACGGCGGGATGAACGCGGCGACCTTGGACCCCATGGCCTTGGTGTACTGAGCGGTGTCCCAGGTCCCATCGACCAACATCGCTGCCTTGCCGGTCTCGAAGTTCTGGATGTTGTTGGTCTTCGTGAGGACATCCGCGTTGGTGCACCCGGCGGTCTTCAGCTTCTGCCAGGCGGCGAGCTGTGCGACGTTCGCTGAGGAGGTCCAGGGGATCGCCCCGTCGTACAGGCCCTTCCAGTTGGCGACACTGTGGGCACCGATCATCATGTAGCTCATGTCGTACCACGGGTAGAACTCCGCCCCGAGCGCCTGGCCGCCGTTGCCGTACACGAGCGGGGTGATGCCGACCTTCTTCAAGGCGCTGCAGGCTGAGTACAGCTGGCTCCAGGTCTTCGGGACCGAAGTGATCCCGGCCTTCTTGAAGGCGGTCTTGTTGTAGAAGCCGATGTAGAACTGCACCTCGAGCGGGACCACGAACGGCCCGTTGCTCGAGTTGAAGTTGTTCGCCGTCCACTGGAGGTCCTCGACGCGTGCGAGGTCGGCGGAGGGGACGAGCCCCTTCAGGTTCTGCAGGAACGACTCGTACTGCAGGGTGAACAAGCCGGTCCACATGACTGCCAAGTCCGGCCCGTTGTGTGAGATCGCCGACGCCTGCAGCAGCGAGAAGTAGTTCGCTGCCGGCTCGGAGACCACGTTGATCTTGATGCTCGGATGCTTCTTCTCGAACGCCGCAACAAGCGCCCGCGTGGCCGTGGCGTTCTGTTCGGTGCCGTAGTTCTCCCACAAGGAGAGCGTCGTCTTGGCGCTCGCGTGAGCGGCGGGAGCGGCGCTCGACGTCCCGGCGACCACCCCCGCTGCCATCGTCCCGGCGAGCACGGCGCTCGCCATCCACCTAGTCCATCTCATCTGTCGGCTCCCTTGTTCCATGCGGACGTTGACGTGCAACCCAGCAACAACTGACTGTTCACTGCTCCCACCCCTCTGCTTGCGCCGTCCTCCTTAGACGGGACCTCTCCTCTCCGGATGCCTACGACCTTCCGACCACGGGCTCGACGAACCTGCGGTGCTCCGGGCTCGGTGACTCGAGGAAATCGAGGTCGCAGCCCTTCGGTGCCTGTGTGACGTGCGCCCGGTAGAGGGCCGGCCACCCTCGCAGGTGCTCGGACTCGGGCGCGCTCCATGCGCTCCGGCGCCGGTCCAGCTCGTCGCGCTCGACGAGCAGCTCGATCGTGCCGGCTTCGGCGTCGACCTCGAGGAGGTCGCCGTCGTGCACGAGCGCCAGCGGACCGCCGATCGCAGCCTCCGGGGCGACGTGGAGGAACACCGTGCCGAAGCTGGTCCCGCTCATGCGGGCGTCGGTGACGCGCACCATGTCGCGCACCCCCTCGGACAAGAGCTTGGCCGGAAGCGGGATCATGCCCCACTCCGGCATGCCGGGCGCACCGACGGGTCCACAGCCTCGAAGCACGAGCACACTCGTCGGGTCGACCTCGAGGGCCGGGTCCTCGACGCGTCGACGCATCTCGTCGTAGCTGTCGAAGACGACCGCCCGGCCGCGGTGGCGAAGGAGCTCGGGGGAGGCCGCGGAGATCTTCACCAAGGCGCCGTCGGGAGCGAGCGAGCCCTTCACGACGCGGAACGCGCCGCCGACCGACAGCGGATCCGACGCGGGGCGGACCACGCCGCTCGGCGGGGGAGCCATGTCCATCAGCTCGCCGAGGCGACGGCCGTCAGCGAGGAGCGAGGACTCCTCGAGCACCCCGCGAAGGGCCCCGACGAGCGCGGGCACCCCGCCGGCGGCGTCGAAGTCCTGGACGAGCCCATCGCCGGACGGCTCCACGTCGACGAGGAGCGGCACGTCGCGACCGAGCCGCTCGATCTCGGCGAGCTCGAACGAAAGGCCGAGTCGTCCGGCGATCGCGGCGAGGTGGATCGCGGCGTTGGTGGACCCTCCGATGGCGTTGAGGACGCGCACCGCGTTGCGCAGTGACGCCTCGCCGCACACCGTGGACGGCTTGAACCCGGTCCGCACCATCTCGACGATGCGCGCGCCCGCTGAGCTGGCGCCGGCGAGCGCCCGCTCCTCGCCGGTCGGGATCGTTCCGGTCCCCGGCAGGATGAAGCCCAGGATCTCGGCGAGGATCGCCATCGTGGACGCTGTGCCCATCGTGTTGCACGCGCCGAGCCCGCAGGAGAGCGCGGACTCGACCTCGGCCCACGCGGCGTCGTCGAGCAGCCCGGCGCGTCGCTCGTCCCACAGCCGCCACAGGTCGGTGCCGGTCCCGATCCGGCGACCGCGAAAGCGGGCCGGCGGGCGAGGCCCGCAGGTGACCACGAGCGTCGGCAGGTCCGCGCTCGCCGCGCCCATGACGGCTCCGGGAATCGTCTTGTCGCAGTTCGCGAGGAGCACCACGCCGTCCAAGGGATAGCTGCGCAGCGTCTCTTCGATCTCGATGGAGAGCAGGTTTCGATAGAGCATGGCCGTCGGCTTCATCAGGTCCTCGCCGAGCGACATCACCGGAAACACGATCGGCACCCCGCCGGCCGAGCGGACGCCGTCCTGCAGTGCGGGGACGAGGTCGCGCAGCGGGAGGTTGCAGGGGTTCAGCTCGCTGGCCGAGCAAGCGATGCCGACGAGCGGCCGTCCGCCCTCCGAGTCGACGCCGAGACCGGATGCGTTGAGCGCGACGCGGTGCTCGAGGGCAGTCTCGTCGTCGCCGACGACCCAGGCGTCGCTACGGAGCAATTCGGTCAGCCCCGCGTCGCGAGCATGCAGGACGTCGGAGCCGCATGACGGCGCCACCACTGGATGCGAGCGCCGGTCATGGGATCGGCACCCCGAGGCCCTTCGCCCCGGGCCCGGACTGCTGGAGCGACAGGCCGCTTCGGCGCGCCCACTCGAGGGCGATGCCGGCCCGGTGGGCCTTTTCACGGGCGATGGCCTCCACCTCCGCCGCCAGGTGGACGCCTGCGGGGTAGAGCGGCTTCGAGTTACGCAGCCCAAACTTCGTGTAGATCGGTGACGCGACGCTCACGAGGTCGGCGAGCTCGTGTCCGCGCACGACGCCGCCGGCACCGTCTGGCGATTCCACGTAGAGATCGATCGGCAGCTCGGACACCGAACGGACTTCCGAGAGCTGTCCGAGGGTCATGTCCGAGGGGACGTTGATGGTGGACGCGCCGAGGTGCTCGAGCTGCAAGAAGGTGGCGGGATTCGTCGGCGCCAGGTAGGCCGAGACCTTCCAGACGATCTCGGAGGGCAGATCGCCGCGACGCTGCATCTCCGAGAGCACCTCGAGCAGCCCGGAGTCGGCCACGAGGAACCCACGGATTCCCTGCTCGCTCGCGCGCTCGACGTCCTCGATGGCATAGCGGAGCTGGCGTGCTCCCCGGATGCGACCGGCGAACGCCGGGCCGTCTGCGGATCGTGCGGACGCCCCAAGGTCCCACTCGTCGCGGGGCCCGACGAACAGGGACACCTCGAGGCCCCGGTCGGCGCCGATGCGTGCCATCTCGGCCAGGTCTGCCTCGCTGAGCAGCATGGCGCCACTGCCTTGGGAAACTCGGTTGATCGTCACGCCGAGCTGGTCGGCTTCCTCGAGCAACGCCTTCAGGGCGACGGGCCCTTCGATGCTCGGGATCTCGACGCGGAAATGCGCTCCGTCGGGAAAGCGTGCCGTGCTCGGTCGTGGCGCCGGCTCCGGCGTGATCCCGAGCCGAAGCACGACGTCGGCGCCGCTCGGCATCCGGCCGGGGTTCTGCTTGCTCACGATGTCCCTCGCTCTCGTGCCCAGTGTGGTGACGGGCGTTCTTGGAAGCTCTTGGTGGGGGCGGCTGCGAACAGGCGCGCCCAGCTGCTCTGGTCGGGGGTCACTGGCCGAGCACCAGCGCCGCCGGGCGGTCCTTCACGGCCGCCGGCCCGTCGATGGTCGGCCACGTCGGGTCCCAGGTCACCCGCTCGAGGCCGTTCGCTCCCACGAGGTAGGTGTCCTCGAGCTTGGCTCCGCCCGACAGGCTCGGGTTCCAGGCGAGCGCGTTGCCCGCCTCGACGGGATGGCCGTACCAGCGCGACTCACGCTGGCCGGGTGCGATCTCGAACTCGCGCTGCTGGAAGCCGATGGGGCCGCCCTGGTAGTGCTGGCGCCAGGCCCCGCCGGCGCCCTGGCTCGCATAGGCCTCGGCGAGCGCGTCCAGGGCGTCGCCGTAGGTCGCTCCTGGCCCGCAGGCCGAGAGCACTGCGTCGTCGACGGCGTCCACTTGTGCGACGAGCGCCCGCTGGTCCTCGGTTGGCGAGTGGGCGAAGGCGTGGCGCGTGGCGGCGACGTGCAGCCCGGCGCGCCGGGCGACGACAACCGCCATGACGACCTCGTGGATCGGAGCGCCGACGGCGACGGGATGGCGGAACCTGCGCACGCGCTCGTCGCCGCCGACGATGACGACCGGGCTGTCCGCCCCCTGCGCTTCAAGCAGCGAGACCAGGTGGGCCTGCACCTCGAAGTCTGTCGAGACCCCGGGCCGCCAGGCGCGCAGGCAGGAGCCCAGCGCGCTGGCCGCGAGGCGACCCAGTGAGCGGATCTCTTCCTGCTCGCCCTCGCAGAGCACGAGTCGGAGCGCCACCAGGTCGTCGGTGATGTCGCGTCCGAACCGGCCGATCCCGTCCGACGCCAGCTCGTCGGAGGGGACCCCGGCGAAGGACTGGGCGGCGAGAGCGAAGGCGTCGGGCTCGAACCACGGCACGACCAGAAGAGCAAATCCATGCAGCTGAGGGTCGTACTCCTCGACGATCCGGGCGGCCTCCACCTCCGAGGTGACGATCGCCGCCGCGTCCGGCGTGGTCACGACCCAGCACAGGTCCGTCGGGGCGGAGCGGTCCACCGGCCGGGCGATCCCTCCCGTCGCCCAGGAGACGGCCGCCGTGCCGGTGAGCACGACGCCGGGAAGGCCGGTTTCCTCTAGGTAGTCAATGAGGCGACGGCGGGCCGCGCTCGAGCGGCGGAAGGTGCCGATGTGCATTCCGTTCGGCAGGGCCGAATCAAGGTTGGTTACGATTCCGCATTGAAGCACCCGGTCACGCTGGGAATCAAGCGCTAACGTTGCTATTAGCAAGCATTTAACAACGTTGTTGTGCGGTGCCGAACATAGGAGTCGTTGACCTGACCTCGCCACTTTCTGAGACCGACGAGTCCGAGGCAGAGGCCGCGCGGCCGATCGCCGGCCGTCAGCCGTCGGACCGTTACACGGTCCGCAGCGTTCAACGGGCTCTCCAGCTGCTCGACATCGTCGCCAGCGAACCACTCGCCGGCCTTTCCCTGACCGAGATGGCCCAGGCACTGGGTGCATCGAAGTCGACGACCTTGGCCGTCGCTCGCACCCTGGCCGCACAGGGTGTCCTGCGCTCGGTCGAGCCCGGTCCGCGCTACAAGCTCGGCACGGCGCTGATCCGCTACGGCGATCTCGCCTCCCAGCAGAGCCCGATCGGCGAGATCTGCCTGCCCATCCTGCGCGAGCTGAGCGCCACGACCGGGATGACGGCACGGGTCGCCCTCGCCGAGGGCGGCTATCCGGTGTGCATCGAGCGGATCGACGGGCCGGGGACCATCCGCTTCCACGCGCCGCTCGGGCGCCGGGAGCCTCCGCACGCGACGGCGGGAGGAAAGGCCATGCTGGCCATGATCGACCGCGC
>JAODBN010000050.1 GCA_025463965.1 Acidimicrobiaceae bacterium | reverse complement strand
CAGTAACCGCGCCTCCCTCCGAGGCGGCCCCCCGCAACTGGCAGGAGCTCGAGCGGGAGGGATACGTCGGCGCGCTGGAGAGGGAGGTCAACCACCTGCGGGGCGTGGCCCAGGAGTAACAGGACGCCTACCACCGGCTCGAGGGTCGCGTCTCCACGGGGCTGCCCCTGATCGATCAGGATGGCTTGCTCACACCCGCGCAGCAGCGCGGGCTGATGAGGATCGCGGGCCGCAGGGGCGTGGGCGCCGCCATACTGGCGCCACTCGGCTTGCTCGGGCGCCGGGGCTCCTCCGAGCCGGCGTCGCAGGACTGACCAGTCTCGCGGTCTCTCTGGCTCTCAGGCGGACCGGTATCGTCCAGCCGGATCGTGGTTCAAACTCGCCTGGCATGAACATCGGACGACAGCGAATCCTCGATCTCAGGGCAACCGTCGCGGCCGTCCGAAAAATGGGCACGCGTCTTTCAGCGGAGGACCAGGCTGGTGCGCGATGCCATTGACGGTGACGTTCGATCTCGAGGACAACCGCCGGTCCCCCAAGCAGGAGGCGCGATTCGTGCCGATGAGCCATCGCTTCCTGGAGTTCGTGGAGCAGCGCGGGATCACCGCGACGGTGTTCATCGTTGGCGAGATCGCGCGAACTCATCCGCAACTCCTCCGGAGGGTGGCCGACGGGGGCCACGAGATCGGACTGCACGGTCTACGACACGTGGCCCTGGGCGACGTCGGCCCTGCCCGGCTGGCGGACGAGCTTCGCGAAGGCCGAGAGCTACTCGAAGACATTGTCCAGACACCCGTGGTCGGCTTCCGTGCGCCCATCTTCTCGCTGACCCCGGGCACGGCATGGGCAGTGGAGAGCATCTCCCGAGCCGGATTCACGTATTCCTCGAGCGTACTGCCTGCGGCCAATCCGCTACATGGATGGCCTGGAGCTCCACGCATGCCGTTTCGATGGGACAACGGGGTAGTCGAGCTTCCGTGCCCGGTGGGCGGCGCCGGGCGAGCGCTCGTTCCCTACTTGGGGGGGATCTATCTCCGCTACGTACCGCTGTCCCTCGCGCGTCGATTCCTCCGGGAGCTTGATGATCGAGCTGTCGCCTGGACCTACTCCCACCCCTACGACATCGATCCGGATGAGCCGTTCTTCACAATGCCTTACGCAGGTTGGCTGACCAGCCGAGTTCTTCATACACGGCGCGGGGCGACACTCCCGGCGCTCGATGCAAGGATCGCCGCCAGCGGGGGGGCGGGACCTCCGCTGGCGGAGGTCGCCCGCGAGCTTGTGTCCGTCGAGCTTCCGTTGATGCGCTCACGCTGATGGCGGCTCAAGCTCAGCGTCGCTCGCTCCTCGGGCGGATGGGACGAGCAGCAGAGTCGCTGCCCGTACGGATCGTGGTCACGCTGAGCCTACTCGCCGTCGTCGCGACCCATATCGACTGGAGCCGCATGGAGGGACGTCTGCGTCACGGTCATCCCCTGAATCTGGTTGCCGCCGTCGGGCTGGTGCTGGGGGCGCTCACGATTGGCGCCTACCGGTGGCGCAGGCTGCTGATGGGAGCGGGAGTGCACATGGGCCTGCGGTCGCTCGCGCGCGTGTATTCGGTGGCGACGTTCTCCGGCACCTTTCTTCCCACCACGCTCGGCGCTGACGTCACACGGGCGCTGCTCGTCACTCGTCGTGGCCCACTCCTGACGCGCGTCGTGATGACGATCGTCGTCGACCGGTTGGGTGGGCTCGTGGGTCTCTTGGGGATGGCCTGGATCTCGTTTTCGTTACAGTCCACGACCGTGCCGAGCGGAGCGCAGATCTTCCTGGCGTGGGTGACTGCCATAGTCGCAATCGGCTCGCTTTTGCTGGCAGTGGCGTTGTTCCGGGGGTCGCGGTTGGCGCGGGCTATCGTGCCTGCGAAACTGACTCAGATGGCACGAGAGTCGCGGACGCTGTTGCGTGGCTACGCCAGGGACCCGCGGACACTGGTCGTCCTGTTGGTATCCAGCCTGCTCTATCAGGCGCTGATCTCCCTGCAGCTCGTGATGCTTGCGCACGCCATCGACGTTCATCTCCCATTTGCCACGGCTGCGGTGACACTGGCGCTGGTGACCATCGTCACGTTGATACCGATCTCGATCGGCGGATTCGGAGTGCGTGAGGGCAGCTATGTGGTGCTGCTCGGTGCAGCATCGATCGCCGCGACCGATGCGACCCTTATCTCCGTGCTCTCGGTTGCTGCCCTGTTTCTCGCGAGTCTTCCCGGCGCGTTCATGTTCGCGCGCGGCGGGGTCGGGCCGGCCGTGGAGGCCGCTCCCCAATGAGCATTCAGGCAGCGATCATGATGGCGGGCGCGGTTGGCTTGATGATCTCCACCGTCGTCCTCGTGCGCCGCCGGATGCTCTCAGTCCGCTATGGCTTCGGCTGGCTCGCCGTGTCGATCATCGGCCTCGTGGGAGCACCGCTGCTGGGCACCATCACATCGCAGGCGCGACATCTCGGCTTCACGGCCACGGGTTTCTCGCTCGGAGTGCTCATCGCCTTCCTGGGGTTGATCTGCCTGCAGCTGTCGATCTCCCTGTCGGGGCTTTCTCGCGCGATCCAGGATCTAAGCGAGCACGCCGCGCTTGTCGAGCATCGCCTGCAAGAGCTCGAGCAGGACGCTCATGGGGCTCGCGGGGACGACGCAGAGCGGACTCGAGCGGAGCTACCCGGCCGCGAGGTGGGATGGCGCGCATGATCCCACCTGGGCGCGTGCTGCTTGTCGTTCCCGCCCTCAACGAGGAGCGCAGCGTGGGGAGCGTCGTGGACGCTTGTCGTGGCCTCGGGTACGACGTCTGCGTCGTCGATGACGGCTCGGTCGACCGCACGGCAGATCGTGCGGCCGACGCCGGCGCCCACGTCCTTCGGCTGCCGGTCAACCTCGGGATCGGCGGAGCCCTGCGATGCGGGTTTCGCTGGGCGCTCGAGTGGGGTTACGGCACGGTGGTCCAAGTCGACGCCGATGGCCAGCACGACCCGGGTCAGGTCGACACGCTCCTGGATGCCCTGCGTGAATCGGGAGCCGACATGGTCGTCGGCTCACGCTTTGCCGCCGGGGCCGGTAATTACCCGGTCAGCATCGGACGCCGCCTGGCGATGCGAGCTCTCTCCGCGAGAGTCAGACGCGTGGCCGGTGTCCGGATCCTTGACTCCAGCTCCGGCTTCCGCGCTATACGACGCCCGCTACTCGACCGATTCGCCGCCGATTATCCCGTTGAATACCTTGATTCCGTGGAGGCGCTGATCGAGGCTGGTCGCGCCGGGGCGAAGATCGTCGAGCATCCCATCACGATGACGCCACGCGCGTACGGCCGCGGAAGCGCTGGCGCGATTGCGAGCATGTGGTACGTCACGCGGGTGCTCGTCGCGATCGAGCTTCAGCACAAGCGCCGCAATGTTCCCCTCGAGCGCCTGCCGGCCGATGGGGCGCTTTAGCCGTGGCTGGGCGCACCATCGTCTTGACCGGCGCGAGCGGGGGGATCGGAGTGGCACTCACCGATTATCTCCTGCAGAACGGGATCACTCGTCTGGCCGTTCAGTACCACACGTCCTCACCCGACAAGCTGTTCGCTGTACTTCAGCAGCACGGCTTGGACCCGGAGAAGCACTGCTTCCGTGCCGACCTCACAAAGGAGGACGACGTCCGAGCGTTTGGTGAAGGCGTTCGTGGCGCGCTCGGAACGCCGTGGGGTTTGATCAACCTGGCCGGATCAAGCTCTAACGCGATGAGCTGGAAGCTCTCGCTCGATGAATTCGAGCGAGTCATCGCCAGCAATCTGACGACGACGTTCCTGGTGTGCAGGGAGTTCATCCCGGCGATGCGCGACGCGGATGGGGGCAGAATCATCAACACGTCCAGCGTCGTGGCGTTCACAGGGGTTCCGGGCACGTCCCACTATTGCGCCGCCAAGGCTGGGATCGTGGGCTTCACCAAGGCGATCGCCCGTGAGCTGACCACGCGGCATATCACCGCCAACGTGATGGCCCTCGGGTACTTCGATTACGGAATGCTGTACACCGTCCCCGACGATTTGCGCGAGGGTATCCGCCAGCAGATACCGGCAGCCCGCTTTGGCACGGTTGCAGAGGTGGGTGGGATGGTCTCACATCTCCTGAGCGATGACAGCGGGTACACAACTGGACAGGTCCTTCACATCAACGGCGGGATGTACGGCTAGACATGGAGTTCGCGCACTTCGATCACCGTGAGCGACTATCGCAGCGGCAGGAGCTGTTCGAGGATGCCTTTCCGGAGAACAAGGGGACGGCCCTGGCCTCCGTTGAGCACTACCTCTGGAAGTTTCACCACGCCCCGGCTGCCCCGCCGTCCTACGAGTACGAAGCGACCGAGGATGGCAAGATGCTCGGCTATTACGCCGCCATCCCATATCCCTATCAGCTGGGCGATCGCAACGTGCGCGGGGGGATGGTATGTGACGTCATGACCAGCTCGCAGGCGCGAGGAAAAGGGGTGTTCACGGAGCTCGGAAGGTACGCGCTGGCCGAGATGCAGGCTGCGAACGTAAGCTTCGTAACGGGATATCCGATCAGACCGGAGGTCATGGGCGGTCACCTCAGGGCCGGTTGGCAGGTCGCGTTCCAGTTGCCGATGTATCTCAGACCTCTGAAGGCGAATGCGATCCTGAAGTCCAAACACCTGTCGTTGCTAACGCCGGTCGCAAACCTTGCAATTGCCGCATATCAAGCGCTGCGGGCCGCGCGCCCACAAGAGGGTTACGAGCCCAGCGTGGGCGCTCCCCGAGAGTTGCTCCGCTCGCGCTCGTTCGAGGCCTTTGTCGAAGAGTGGTCGAAGTCCGTTCGGAACCACCTCGTCAAGAGCCCGGATTTCTATGACTGGCGTCTCAGCGCTCCGGGCACCGAGTACCGGGCGTTCCTCGTGTATCGCGACGAGGCGGTGGTGGCCGCGGCGGTGGCGCGACGGTCTCTCCTGCACGGGATTCCTTCCTTCGCGCTGCTCGACCTGATGGTGCTGAAGGGAGAGGAGCGCGCGTTGCCCACGCTCTACCGGCACGTTGATAACGAGGCGAAGCGGCACGGTGCCGAGGCGATCGTGACGATGATGTCGACACTTCGGGCACGCGAATACCGTTTGACGCGCTTTGGGTTCCTCAGGAGTCCGTTTACATTCAAATTGATCGTCCGTGCTTTGAGTGACGCCGTTGCGGTGGAGGAGATATCGGCCGAGCGGGACTGGCACCTCATGTGGATTGATTCGGACGATCTCTAGAGCCTGATCGCCGCCCCCCACGCGGAAACGTGTGGCGCGGACCTCCAACGAGGCGCCTGAACCTGACGGCCACCTCGACCCATATGCTTCCGGCCGATGTTCGCGCTCCTCCTCGCCGCCGGTGTCACGTGCCTTGGATCGTTGGTGCTGGGGCAAGTGGTGTTGGCCCTCTGCGGCGTGCGAGGCTGGTCCTGGCTGGCGCCGCCCGTTGGGGTCGCGGTAATGATTCTGATCGCAGTGCCCGCGATCCACCTCCCGGGACGATCCGCGACAAGCGCGGCCGTCACGGCGGTGATGGTCGCGGCTGGGCTCGTGCTCTGGATTCGCCGTCCGGAGCATCGGCCGCCACTTGGGGATCTCCTCGCGGGCCTTCCGGTTGCGCTGCTCGTGCTCGTGCCGTTCGCCGCCTCGGCTCGCGCCGGAACGCTGGGTGTGTCGTTCGACAACGACATGGGAGAGCATCTGCTGCTGGCCGAAGCGTATCGGTCAAGCGCCGTGGCGCTTGTCTCACCGCTGCTGCCCGACTATCCCCTGGGCCCCCACGCTCTCGCGGCCGCGCTCTCCCAGGGACTCGGTATTCGCATAGACCTCGCGTTTGCAGGTCTCACCGCGGCTGCTCCGATCCTGCTTGCCTGGACGGCGCTGGCAAGCGTGCGGCGCGCTGGCTGGTTC
>JAODBN010000048.1 GCA_025463965.1 Acidimicrobiaceae bacterium | reverse complement strand
GTACCTGGTCACCGATGACGACGTCGCCCGCATGGTCGCGCAGTACGCCCCGTACCGACCCCAGCTAGACGATGTGTCACGCGCCGGCCTCGATCTCGGCCCTGCCGTCGCCGATCCTGTCCCGTGGTACCTGGTCAACCGTCACAGCGACGCCGGCGAGCCCGCCGGTACTTCGGAAGGTAAGGACATCACCTCGCTGGATGACGCGCTCTGGGTCGCTCTCTGCTCGGCCCCCGATGAAGGGGCCGACATCGCCGAACTCATGCGAGAGACCGGCATGGGACGTTCGACGCTCTACCGCTACCTCGCCCAGCTCTCCGAGGAAGGCCGTGCTTCCCAGGTCAGCTGGGGACGCTGGCGGGCCTCCCGCCCAGGAGACGAGGCTCACGATGACTAGTTGTCTCTCCCAATTGTCTCTGTCTCTCCCTCGCGCGTGTCTGCACGTAAACGCGCGGAGACGAAGCGAGAGACAAACTCAGAGACACGTTATCCACAGGCTGCGGTGTAGCCGGGCGGCTAGCAATGTCTAGCCGCCGAGAAACGAAAAACGCCTGCTCAGCGGCTCACAAAACGAAAAACCGGCCGTACGATAGCAGGCCCAGGTCAGGCTCGAGCCAAGCGAAGCGACGCACCTCGGTGACGAACGATGCCGTCCGAGTGGTCCTTCCGGACGAGCCGCCCAGGCTCACGCCCGAGGCAGCAAGGGCGCTGCTTCGGATTCTCATCAAGGCGAGCGATCGACTGCCCGATAACGACACCATCGAGAGAGACGCCGAATGATCAAGTTCGCTTTCTACGGCCGGGTTTCCACCGAGGACCAGCAGGACCCCGAGTCGTCGCGGTCCTGGCAGATCACCCGCTCGCGCGCTCTCATCGAGTCGCGCGACGGGGTGATCGTCACGGAATTCTTCGACGTGGACAAGTCGCGGTCGGTTCCGTGGCAGCGTCGGCCAATGGCGACCGCATTGCTCGCCGAGCTCAGGAATCCGAAACGCGACTTCGAAGCCGTCGTAATCGGCGAGCCGCACCGAGCTTTCTACGGCAACCAGTACGGCCTGACGATCCCGCTGTTCGACCACTACGGCATCGCCCTGTGGGTGCCCGAGGTGGGCGGGCCGATCGACCCGAACAACGAGGCTCACGACCTGGTGATGAGCGTGTTCGGCGGGATGAGCAAGGGCGAGCGGAACCGCGTCAAGATCCGCGTGCGCAGCGCGATGGCAGCGCAGGCCCAGGTTGAGGGCCGGTTCCTCGGCGGACGCCCACCGTACGGGTACCTGATCATCGACGTGGGACCGCACCCGAACCCGGCCAAGGCGGCGGACGGCAAGCGGCTGCACGCGCTCGCCCCCGACCCGCAGACAGCAGACGTCGTGCGCCGGATCTTCGCCGAGTACCTCGCCGGACGCGGCATCAAGGCGATTTCCGAGGGTCTCACCGCTGACGACATCCCCAGCCCGTCCGCGTACGACCCCCAGCGGAACAAGCACCGGTGCGGCATCGCGTGGTCATGGAGCGCGGTCGGCGCCATCCTCGCTAACCCGCGCTATACGGGCCGGCAGGTCTGGAATCGGCAGCCCAAGTCCGAAGTGCTCATCGACGTCAACGACGTCGGGCTTGGCCACAGGACCAAGCAGACCTGGAACGTCCCCGGCGAATGGGTCTGGTCGGACCATCGCGCCCAAGAGCCGCTGATCGACGACGAGACGTTCAAGCAGGCGCAGGGGCTTCGCCGCGCCAAGGATTCGACCGACGAGCGATCCCCGCGACGCACGCCCCGCCCGTACGCGCTCCGCGGCATCGTCCGCTGCGGCCTATGCCAGCGAAAGATGCAGGGGAGCTGGAACCACGACCGACCCCACTACCGCTGCACGTTCCTGAGCGAGTACGCGGCCAAGAACAAGGTCAGCCACCCGCCGGCGGTATACGTGCGCGAAGACCAGGACCAGCTGCTGCCGCAGCTCGACGCCTGGCTGCACGAACTATTCAGCCCGGGGGCGCTTCCGCAGACAGTGCGCGAACTCGAAGCCGCCCTGCCAGACGAGCCGAGGCCGGACGAGGCCGCGCAGCGCGAGATCGCCGAGTGCAACGCCAGGCTGAAGCAGCACCGCGCGGCGCTCGAGGCGGGCGCCGATCCGGTTCTCGTCACGAGCTGGATGAACGAGACGCAGGCCAGGCGCGCGATCGCCGAGGCGCGGCTTCGGAAGCCAGCCGGACGCCGGCGCATGGCGCGCGATGAGATCACGAGTCTGGTGACCGCGCTGGGCGACGTGATGCGAGTGCTGAGAGACGCCGACCCGGCGGACAAGGCCGAGGTCTACAGCCGCCTCGGGCTGACGCTGACCTACCACCCAGGAGGAAAACGAGTGATAGCGGAAGTACAACCCAATTCGGGCGTGTACATAAGAAAGTGTCCGAGGGCCGACACGAACCTTAACTACACAATCAGCATCGCTCTGACCACGGAGTTTACGCTCGCCACTGGCGGCGCGCGGTGAGCCGCGGATCGGGTTATCCGGTGGTCGACCGCGTTTGCGGTGATTTGCGTGG
>JAODBN010000030.1 GCA_025463965.1 Acidimicrobiaceae bacterium | reverse complement strand
CCTCGGCTACGACGAGACAGAAGGCCGGTACCGGCCGTTTCACGTCGAGGAGTTCGGTGGCGAGTCGAACTGCACCTACGGCGAGCGGGGCTGCACCCTCTGCACGAGGGCCTGCCCGCGCTTTCGGGCCTGGGAGCCCGAGGTCGATACCTTCCTGTTCGGCCGTACCCGCGAGGAGCACGAGGTCTTCGGCATCGCCGAGGAGGTGGTGCTTGCCCGGGCGACGGACCCGGAGCTGCTCGATGCCGGACAAGACGGCGGGCTCGTCTCGGCGATGCTGATCTGGGCGCTCGAGCACGACCTCGTCGATGCCGCTCTCGTCTCCAATCTCGAGGGAGACGGCTCGACCTGGAAGGCCGTGCCGGGAGTGGCGACGACCCGCGCCGAGGTGCTTGCTTCAGCAGGATCGCGCTACACCTACTCGGCAAATCCCCTCGCCTACGCCGAGGCGATCGCCGCAGGCGCCGAGCGTCTTGCGCTCGTCGGCATGAGCTGCCAGGCCTCAGCCCCAGCGACCATGTCGGCGCGCCGCGCCGGGAAGGTCGCCCGACGCTTCGCCCTCACGATCGGGCTGCTTTGCTCGAAGACCTTCGATGATGCGATCTTCCCCGAGCTCTTCGAGGAGCGCTACGGGCTTCACCGAGCCGACATCGTGAAGATGAACATCAAGGGCGTCATCCAGATCTGGACCCGCGATGGCGGCTATCACGAGGTGCCGCTCAAAGAGGCTCATCACTGGACGCGCTCGGGCTGCCTGCAATGCCCCGACTTCGCGGCTGAGCACGCCGACATCTCGACCGGTGGGATCGGCGCCTTCGCCGACTGGACCCTCACGATCGTGCGCACCGAACGGGGCCGGGCACTGCTCGAGGCTATGTCGGCAGCGGGTGCTGTCGAGGTTCGCTCGACAATCGACGATCCCGGCGCCCTGAAGCTCCTCGAGCGGCTCTCTCGGGTCAGCCGGCGCCGTTGGCCGGAGGAGGGCGATGCCGCACCGCGGCGGATCCCGGTGACTGCCGGTTAGTTCGCGCCTCCGAGCTCGCCGGCGCGGGTGAGGACGGCGTCAAAGCTTGTGGCGGTGAGCAGACCCGTGAAGACGTTGCGCTGGCTCGGGTGGTACGAGCAGATCAGTGTTCGCTCGGCCGTCGGGTCGCCGATGGCGACCTCGAGGCCGTGGGCGAAGCGAGGCCTTCGGTGGCGATGCTCGCCCGTGCCGGCGATCTCCTCGAGGCGAAACAGCGCCTCGAGGGCAAAGGCGCCGAGGGCGAGGATCACCCGCACCTTCGTCAGTAGTTCGAGCTCGCGCCGCAAAAAGCCCGAGCACGCCGCACGCTCGTCCGGTGTCGGCTTGTTCTCCGGCGGCGCGCAGCGAACCGCCGCACTGATGAAGACGTCAGACAGCTCTAGGCCGTCATCGCGCCAGCGGCTCTCCGCGCGATTGGCAAAGCCCGCTCGATGCAGGGCGGCAAAGAGGAAGTCCCCCGAGCGGTCGCCGGTGAACATCCGGCCCGTTCGGTTCCCCCCGTGCGCCGCCGGCGCCAGGCCGACGATGAGGAGCGATGCCGAGGGATCGCCGAAGCCGGGAAGCGGTCGGGCCCAGTACTCGTCGTTGGCATAGGCCGCGCGGCGCACCGCACCGACCTCGCGGCGCCAGGCGACCAGGCGGGGACAGGCCTCGCAGGAGGCGATCTCATCAGCAAGCCGCTCGAGCGCTCCTGCGGTGGGCGTCACGGTCGTCACGCTACGTTGGATCGGTGGCAAGGAAAGCAGCAGATTCGCGTCAGGCGACCATTGTGTGCTTCGTTCGGCACGGGGTCACGCCCACGACGGGCAAGATCCTGCCCGGCCGGGCCAAGGGTCTCCATCTCTCCGAGCAGGGTCGCCTCGAGGCAGGCCGCGCCGGTGAGCGACTCGCCGCGCTCAAGGTCGTCAGCGCGATCTACACCTCACCGCTCGAGCGGGCGCAGGAGACCGCGGCCGAGATCGGCCAGCACCTCGGGCTGAGGCCAAAAGTCGAACGTGGCCTGATGGAGTGCGACTTCGGCGACTGGACCGGGCTCGAGCTGGCGGCGCTACGCAAGCTGCCCGAGTGGAACCTGGTCTTGAACCATCCTGCGGGTTTCCGCTTCCCGAACGTCGAGTCCTTCCTCGAGATGCGAGCGCGCCTCGCCGCGGCTGTCGAGCGCCTCACGTTGCGCCATCCCGGCGAGGTGATTGTTGCGGTGAGCCACGCCGACCCGATCAAGATCACCGTCGGCGACGCCGGCGGGGTACCGCTCGATCTCGTCCAGCGCAGCCTGATCTCGACTTGCTCGGTGAGTGTCGTCGCCTACGGAGCCGGCCTTTGGGGTTGCCCGATGGTGCTCACGGTGAATTCGACCGGCGATCTCGGACAGCTCGGGATCGCGAAGCCCGCCGCGCCGGCGCAGAGCGGTCGGCGGCGATGAGCTACTACGAGCTCGGTGAGCCCGACCGAGTCTCGGTCGGCACGGTCGGACCCCTCGGTCAGCGGATCTTCCTGCTCCAGGCACGCGAGGGCGGGACGCTCGTCACCTTGAAGCTCGAGAAGCAGCAGGTCGGTGCACTCGCCCAGCACCTTGGCCAGTTGCTCCAGGATCTCGCCCGACCGGGCGAGATTCCCGACGACTTGACGCTCACCCTTGAAGAGCCCCTCGACCCCGCGTTCAGTGTGGGCACGCTTGCGGTTGCCTATGACGCCATCGGTGACCGCGTCATCGTGCTGGCCGAGGAGCGGGTCGAAGAAGAGACCGAGGGTGAAGAGGCCCGATTCGCGCTGACCCGCGAGCAGGCGGCAGGGCTCGCGATCCAAGGAACCCGCCTCGTCGAGGCCGGGCGACCGCCCTGTCCGCTCTGCGGATTTCCGCTCGACCCGAGAGGGCATGCATGCCCGAGAACGAACGGCCACCGGGCACCGCTCACCTGAGCCGCCCAGCGCACCGCGAGCTGCTGCTGGAGGGAGAGCTCGAGGTGATGGGGCGCATGCCTTGGAGCTCGAACATCACCCTGCTCGTCACCCTTCGCTGCGGTGAGGAGATCGGACGGGCCGTCTACAAGCCGGGTTCGGGGGAGCGAGACCTCTGGGATTTCCCCGACGGCCTCTACCGCCGCGAGGTGGCCGCCTTCGAGCTCTCGAACGCGCTCGGACTTGGCGTCGTCCCCGAGACGGTGCTGCGGCCGGACGGCCCCTATGGCGAGGGGTCGCTCCAGGCTTTTGTCGACGCCGACTTCGAGCAGCACTACTTCACCCTGCTCGAGAAGCCAGAACTTGGCGAGCAGCTTCGGGTGATCGCCGGTTACGACCTCTTGGCGAACAATGCAGACCGGAAGGGGGGTCATCTCCTTCTCGACCCAACGGGGAGGATCCTCGGCATCGACAACGGACTGTGCTTTCACCCGGCACCGAAGTTGCGCACCGTGATGTGGGATTTCGCCGGCGAGGAGGTTCCGAGTGCGGTCCAGCTCGGAGCCCGCACGCTCCTCGATGGCGTGCCGGAATCGCTCGCCGAATTGCTCGTCCCGGTGGAGCTCGAAGCTCTCTTGGAGCGGGCTGCGGATCTCCTCGACCGGCCGGTCTTCCCGGAGCCGCTCGATGACCATCGCTGCTACCCGTGGCCTCTCGTCTGTGGAGTTCGCTGGACCCTCAAAAATCTGACCACTCTGCGTGG
>JAODBN010000009.1 GCA_025463965.1 Acidimicrobiaceae bacterium | reverse complement strand
CCCGCTCGCGCCGACCTCCGCGCCGAGCGCGTTGCGCAGCCGAGTGGACAACGGGCCGTCCTCGTGACGCGTCCTGCGGCTCGCGGCCCGATCGGAGCGCCCCGAACGGTACGTGCCGCTCTCACGGAACGCGCGCCAGCGAGACTCGACGGTCCCTGAGCGCCAGGTCCCCGCGGCGCGAACCGGAACGCCACTCGCCTGGCGCCACACCCGGAGGAAGCGCCCGGCCGCCGTCCCGAGCGAGAGCACGAGCAGTGCGACGAGGAGGGGCACCATGACGATGTGGAACAAGATGGCCGCGCCGAGCAGCACGGTGCGCTCGGCGCGCTCCATGAGGCCACCCCGAGCGTCGAAGCCCAGGGACTCCGCCTTGGCGCGCTCGTAGGAGATGAGGCTGCCCACCCCGAGGATCGCCATCGGCAAGATCGCCAAGCGGGGATCCGAGCGGCTGAGCAGGTACCAGGCGACCCCTCCGAGCAGAAACGCGTCGGCGACCCGGTCGGCGACCGAGTCGAAGAACGCCCCCCGCGAAGAGCTGCTGCCTGACGCCTTGGCGACGGCCCCGTCGAGGGCGTCCATAAGGCCGCCTACCGTCAGCAGCGCTGCGCCGATCACGAGGTGACCGCTGCCCACGGCGACGGCGGTACCGGCGGCAATGAGCATGCCGACGACGGTGACCTGGTCTGCTCGCACCCCGAGCGACACAAGGCGCTGACCAAGCTCGATGCGGCGGCGAGGAGAGCCGTCAGCCTTCCTCTTCTGTCTGGCCCGACGGCCGTCGATCATCCGCCCTCCTCAAGCCGGTATCCCCAGGCTACCCGACGCCTTGTCCTAGGGGGCGATACCGGAAGACGGCACCGAGAAGAGCCATGCCACAACTGCAACCGGTCTGCAGCCGAGCGGCTCAGACGGGGAGCCCCTTCCAGGCTTCGGCGACCTCACGGCGTCCCGTCAGCGCCAGATCGTCCACCCCCAGGCGGTTCCAGGAGAACAAGAACAGCTGGGAGGCGGTCCCGACAAGGGCGGCGTCCGCGGGCCCCCTCCCCTGGCGCCAGCGCAGCCGGCCCCTCGAGACCTCCACGTGGAAGGCCACCGGCACATCCGAGGCGATGAGGCAGAGCGAGCCGCCGAGGCTCGCGTCAGGGGTCTGCCTCAGGTCCATGCGGAGGTGCACTTCGATCCGTTCGTCGATGCCGTCCGCGGCAAGCTCCGCTTCGATCGGACGCGCCTCGCCGCCGGTCTCCTCCGCGTCCACGCGGTGGACCGCCGTCTCGAGCGCCATGCGGCGGGCGATCCACATCGCGTTCAGATCCTCGCCCGACCAGTTCCAGGCGGGAGCGTCGGGAGAGCTGGCCTCGAGCGCCGCCAACAGAGCGACCGAGCTCGCCTCGAAGCGCTCGATGCCGGTCCCGGTCGGCTCGGCCGGGGCGGCCCGCCGGCTCGCCTCAGCGGCCAGCAGCTGCGCGGTGAAGCGGTCGTAGACGTCGCTGAGATGCGTCAGCAGGTCAGCCGCGCTCCAGCCAGGACAGCTTCGGACCGGCGTCGCGAGATGATCCTCCACGGCCTGGACCAGGCGGTCCGCCTCTTCGGCGACGGCGTCGACGTAGGAAGCGTACGGGAGCGTCAAGTCGGCCAGGCCTTGCGCAGCTTGGTCCAGCTGACTCCGAGCGGCTCGGGCAACACGCGGGTGCCCGCGATCGTCGTCATGAAGTTCGTGTCGCCGGCCCAACGAGGAAGAACGTGCAGGTGGAGGTGGTCGGGGATCCCCGCGCCGGCGGCCCTACCGAGGTTGGCACCCATGTTGATCCCGTCAGGCTGGTACGCCGCTTTCACCGCGGCGACCGCCTGACGCGCCGTGTCGAACAGCGCCGTGGCCTCGCCCTCTTCGAGCTCGGCCAGGTCGGCGACGTGGCGGGTGGGCAGCACGAGGACGTGGCCCGGGCTGTAGGGGTAGGCGTTGAGGAGCACCGCTGTCTGCGGACCGGCATAGACCACGTAACGGTCCTCGTCGGACGCTTGCGAAGCGAGGATCCGACAAAAGACACAGCCGGTCTCTTCTCTCTCCCCGGCGCCGTCAGGCGCTGGCTCAGTCGCGCCGGTCACGTACTCGGCCCGCCAACCGGCCCACAGGTGCTCAAGGCTCACGCGGAGATCCCCTCAGCGCCGGTCCCCGCCGCTGCCTCGGGCGATCCGTGGGCAGCCACCTCGGCGGTGAGGCGCTCCACGACGGCACCGAGGCCGATGCCGCGCTCGGGCCGGTCCGAGCCCCGGGCATTGAGGCCGACCGTCCGCTCCGCCACGTCCTCTTGGCCGACCACGAGCAGGTAGGGCACCTTCTCGAGCTTGCCTCGCCGCACCCGTGCCCCGAGGGGTTCGTTGGCGCCCTCGATGTCCACGCGAAGTCCCGCCGAGCGGAGCAGCTCGGCGACCTCTTCTGCGTAGGCCTCGTGGTCGTCTCGAACCGGCAACAGTCGGGCCTGCACCGGCGCGAGCCACGTGGGGTAGGCCCCCGCGTAGTGCTCGAGCAGCACGGCGAAGAACCGCTCCACCGAGCCGAAGAGGGCTCGGTGGATCATGACCGGGCGGTGCCGGGCATTGTCCGAGCCGACATAGGACAGGTCAAGCGCTGGGGCTCTTGGAAGTCGAGCTGAATGGTGGACATCTGCCAGCTCCGACCGATGGCGTCGCGGATCTGCACGGAGATCTTCGGCCCGTAGAAGGCGCCCCCGCCCTCGTCCGGCACGAGGTCGAGCCCCATCGTCTCCGCCGCGGCCCGAAGCGCCGATGTGGCCTCGGCCCACTCCTCGTCGGTCCCGACTGCCTTCTCCTCGGGGCGGGTCGACAGCTCGAGGTAGAAGTCGTCGAGGCCGAAGTCCCCGAGGAGACCGAGCACGAACTCGAGCAGGCTGTGCAGCTCGGTCGCCATCTGCTCACGGGTGCAGAAGATGTGGGCGTCGTCCTGGGTCATGCCCCGCACCCGCGTGAGCCCGTGGACGACGCCGGACTTCTCGTAGCGATAGACGCCGCCGAACTCGAAGAAGCGCAGCGGCAGCTCACGGTAGGAGCGCTGGCGGCTTCGGTAAATGAGGATGTGGAACGGGCAGTTCATGGGCTTGAGGTAGTACTTCTGGCCGTCGTCGAGCTCCATCGGGGGGAACATCCCCTCGGCGAACCAGTCCAGGTGGCCCGAGGTCTGGAACAAGTCGGCCTTGGTGATGTGGGGCGTGTTCACGAACTGGTAGCCCGCCGCTTCGTGGCGTTCGCGCGAGTAGTCCTCCATCAGCCGGCGCACGAGGCCGCCCTTCGGATGGAACACCGCCAGCCCCGAGCCGATCTCGTCCGGGAAGGAGAACAGGTCGAGCTCGGCTCCGAGACGACGGTGGTCGCGCCGCTCGGCCTCCTCGAGGTGGTGGAGGTGCGCGGCGAGCGCAGCCGCCGACTCCCATGCGGTGCCGTAGATGCGCTGGAGTTGGGGCCGCTTTTCATCGCCACGCCAGTAAGCACCTGCCACGCGCATCAGCTTGAAGTGTCCGAGCCGGTCGGTGCCCGGCACGTGCGGCCCACGGCACAGGTCCACGAAACCCTCGCCATTGCGGTACACGGTGACGACGGCGCTCCCGCCAGCCTCGCTCCCGGTCTCGCCAGCGAGCTCGGCGTCGGCCGTGGCGCCCAGTGCGGCGACTCCTTCGATGATCTCGCGCTTGAAGGGCTGTGCCGCGAAGAGCTCGAGCCCCTCCGCGATGGAATGCTCCTCGCGGACAAAGGGCTGGGCCTCGTCGACGATGCGACGCATCTCCGTCTCGATGCGCGGGAGATCCTCGTCGGAAAAGTGCGCTGCGCCAGGCAGCTCGAAGTCGTAGTAAAAGCCGTCCGCGACCGGCGGTCCGATCGCGTAGCGAGCACCGGGCCACAGGTTGCACACCGCCTGGGCGAGAACGTGTGCGGTCGAGTGCCGAAGCACCTGGCGTCCCTCGGCGGCCTCCCCGGTGAGGATGCGAACCGTCGCGCGGTCTGGGAGCGGACGAGAGAGGTCGACGAGGTCGCCGTCGACCTCCGCCGCCACTGCGGCCTTGGCGAGGCGGGAACCCACGGCCGCCGCGAGGTCGCCCGCGGTCGCACCGGACGGCAGGCTCCGCTCGGAACCGTCCGGAAGGACGACGATGATCTCGGTCTCGGTGGGGCTCACGAGCTGGAGGCTCCTCAAACGGGCGGCGCTCTCGGCGCCGGGACCGGGGTCGGCGGACGAGCCTACCGAACACCCCGTGCATGGCCTTTGCCGACGAGCAAGGCCTGCTCAGCCGATCGTCACCCCGAGAAGCGCCGCTGCTCGCCCTACGCCCTCGCCTCTGGCCGCCGCGCCGTCGATGGCCGCGAGCGCAGCCGTCGTGTCGAGATCGTCGTCGAGATGCGCACGCACTTCCTCGAGCGCGGCATCGCCCTCCCCCGCTGCCCGCCAGGCCGCGAGCCGGCTTTCGGCAGCGGCCATCAGCGCGTCGTCGTACTCCCAGCTCGAGCGGTAGTGGTGGGCGAGAACGGCGAGACGCACGGCGTCGGGGTCGTGCTCTTTCAGAAGGTCGCTCACAAAGACCAGGTTGCCGCGGGACTTCGACATCTTCTCGCCGTCCATACAGACCATGCCGACGTGCATCCAGTGCCGGACGAACTGTTCGCCGGTCGCCGACTCGGACTGCGCCGCCTCGCACTCGTGGTGCGGGAAAATCAGGTCCGATCCGCCACCGTGCAGGTCGATGGTGGTGCCGAGCTCGCGCATCGCGAGCGCGGAGCACTCGATGTGCCATCCCGGGCGCCCGGGGCCCCACAGGGAGGCCCACGCGGGCTCGTCGGGCAGCGATGGCTGCCAGAGCACGAAGTCGAGTGGGTGTCGCTTGTTCGGGTCGTCGGGATTGCCGCCGTGCTCAGCGGCGAGTGCCAGCATCTCGACCTCGCTGTAGTGGCTCACCTGGCCAAAGCGGCCGAAGGAGGTGACGTCGAAGTAGACCGCACCGCCCGAGCGATAAGCGTGCCCGGAGTCGAGCACCATGCCGATGAATCCCAAGATGTCCGGGATTGCGGAGGTCGCACGCGGCTCGGACCAGCTGGGGAGCAGGCCGAGCGCCGCCATCTGCTCGTCGAATCGGGCGATCTCGTCCGCCGCGAGGTCGAGGAAGTGGACCCCGAGCTCGCGTGCTTTTCGCAAGAGATCGTCGTCGACGTCGGTGATGTTGCGCACGCAGCGGGTCTCGTGGCCGAGATCACGCAATCGCCGCTGGAGGACGTCGTAGGCCAGGTAGGTGGCCGCATGGCCGAGGTGCGCCGAGTCATAGGGCGTGATTCCGCAGGTGTAGAGGCTCACCACATGGCCGGGCTGGAAGGGAACCACCGCCCGCCGGGCAGTGTCGTAAAGGCGGATCGCCACGGCCGGCTCAGGAAGCGTCGGGAAGACAGCTTGGCCGGGGCACCGCCTGGACCACGTGGCGGAGGTTCACCGCGATGCGCACCGCGAGCGAGGCATCGCGAGGTTCGTGCCACGGACGCGCGAACGCCCGAGGACCCAGTCGCCGGTGGATCGCGAGCTCATTGCGTTACCCTCCCACACCCTCGGTGGGGCCTCCCAAACCGCCTGCGACGCTGGCCTGGCGGATCAGCGCGAGCGCCTCGTCGGCGTGCCGGTCCATCTTCAGCTCGCTCCGAACCACCCCGATCACGCGGCGGTCGCTTCCGATCACGAAGGTATGCCGCTTCACCGGGACGGGCCCGAAACGACGCTTCACCCCGAAGCGGGCGGCGACTTCGCCGCCGACGTCCGCCAGCAGCGGGTAGTCGAAGCTGTGTGCGTCGGAGAAGGCACGCTGCGCGTCAACGGTGTCCGGCGAGATTCCGACCCGCTGCGCCCCCGCCGCGCCATATTCGGCTCCGAGGTCACGGAAGTGACAGCTCTCGACGGTGCAGCCCTTCGACATGGCGATCGGGTAGAAGAAGAGTGCCACCGGGCCGTCCGCCACCAGCTCCGAGAGCCTGCGAGGCTTCCCGGTCTGATCCGGCAGCTCGAAGTCCTCGACCACGTCGCCCTGCTCCATCGCAGTGCCCCTTTCATCGTCGCGACGACGCTAGCCACGACCCTGGCGCGCCAATCAGCGCGCCCGCACACCTCCCTCAGCTGGGGCTGGCCAGTTGGGGGGCAATCGCGAGCGCCTGCTGCTCCAACAGCTCGGTGAGCTGATCGGCCGGCATCGGCCGCGCAAGGAGATAGCCCTGCAGGACCGGGCAGCCCATGGCGGAGAGGCGGGCGAGCTGGTCGGGGGTCTCCACGCCCTCGGCGACCGCTGTCAGGCCCAGGGTCCCGGCAAGGTCGACCACCGCCGCCACGATGGCCGCGTCCACGGCGCTCACCGCCAGGTCCTGGACGAAGGTCCGGTCCAGCTTGACCACATCGACGGGGAACCGCTTCAGGTAAGTGAGTGACGAGTAGCCGGTGCCGAAGTCGTCGATCGCGAGTTGCACGCCGAGCGCTTTCAGCTCGGCGAGCGTGGTGATCGAGCGTTCGATGTCCTGGAGGGCGAGGCTTTCGGTGATCTCTAGGCACAGATGCTGGGGTTCGAGGTCGTTTTCGACAAGCGCCGCCTGCACCGCGTCCACGAGCCCGGCGTCCTGGAACTGGCGCGCCGAGAGGTTCACCGCGATCGAGAAGTCCTGCCAAGTGGGCGAGCGCCACTGGCGCGCACGCCGGCACGCCTCGCGGAGCACGAAGTCCCCCAGCTGAAGCACGAGGCCCGTGTCCTCGGCGAGCCCGATGAACTCCGACGGCGGGAGAAGCCCTCGCTCGGGATGCTGCCAGCGCACGAGCGCCTCGGCCCCGACCATCTGGCGAGAGGCCGTAGCGAACAGCGGCTGGAAGTACAGGGTGAGGGAGCCCTCGTTGAGCGCCTGACGCAGCGCAGCCTCGAGATCCACGTTCTCGGCTGAGCGGCTGGTCATGGCCTGTGCGTCGAACAACGTCAGCTGGCCTGCGCGACGCCGCTTCGACTGGTACATGGCGACGTCCGCATTGTGCAGCACGTCGTCCGGTGCAGTGCCCCCGCTTGCCAGCGCGATCCCGACGCTGATGCTCGTGACGAGGGTGCGGCCGCCCTCCACCTCCAGGGGCCGGCGGACGACCTCGATCATCCGACGGGCGATGGCCTCGGCGGCGCCGGCGTCTTGGACTCCCTCGACGAGCAGCGTGAACTCGTCTCCTCCGAAACGGGCCAGCGTGTCCTCCGGGCGTACCAGGCCCTGCAGACGCTGAGCCAGGTCGACGAGCAGGCGGTCGCCTGCTTGGTGCCCCAGGCTGTCGTTCACGACCTTGAAGCGGTCCACGTCGGCAAAGAAGACCGCGACGAGCTCTCCGCTTCGACTGGCACGAACGAGCGCGTGCTCGAGGCGGTCCAGGAACACCCGGCGGTTCGGTAGTCCAGTGAGGGCGTCGCGGAAGGCGTGGAACGCCAGCTGCTCTTCGAAGGTCAACCGCTCCGAGATGTCCCGGAAGGTGACCACCGCTCCGACGAGGCCGCCCTCCGAGCGGATCGCGGCGCAGTTGTACTCGACCGGGACGTCACTCCCGTCGGCGTGAACGAAGGTCTCCCGCTCGCTGTGGATGGCGTGACCGGAGGCGATCACCCGAAGAGCGGGCTCAGCGAGGCGCAGCAATTCAGGGTGCTCCTCGGCGGGGAGCCCGTAGCGATGATCCAGCCCCAAGAGCTCTCGGGCTGCAGGGTTGACGAAGGTGATCCGACCCATCGCGTCGAACGCGCAGACCCCTTCGCCGAGGCTGGCGGTGATCGCCTCAATGCGCTCTTGCTGGTGGCGCTGCTCCTCGTAGAGCGACACGTTCTCGAGCGCCGCCGCACCGGCCGCGGCGAGTGCCCCGAGCAGCCCCTGGTCTGCGTCGTCGAACGGCTCCGAGCGGCTCCGACCACTCACAACCAGCCAGTGCTCGACCCCGCGAACGGCAAGACGTGCCGACATCGCTGCGCCAGCTGGGCGCTCGTCGAGGACCTGCGCGTCCGTGCACCGGAGCAGGCGAGAGGCGGCCCGGCAGATCGCGGCGCGCACCTCTACTTCCCCAATGGTCCGCTGCACATCGAGGCTGGCATCGAACAAACCCCTGAGCCGGTAGTGATCGTGACGTGCCTGAAAGCTTCCGGCGAGCGTCTGGCGAAAAGCCCAAAACGGCAGCACGATTAGCACAACGGCGCCGTCGTAGGCCTTGATCGCGAGCGCTCCCACGATCCCGAAGGAGACGGTCGCGCCGAGCAGGAGCAACCGTGCCCTCAGCCCGTCAACGAGAACGGCCCAAAACTGCTCATCTCCGATGGTCACGAGGATCGCCGCCAGACAGACGGAGTTCACGGCGAAATAAATCACCGCCCCGAGCGCCACAGCTGCCAGGTCTTTCGGCGTCAGGTGAGTGCCGAGCGGCACAAGCGCACGCACCGCGAGAATGCTCAGGCACGTCGCCAGGACGGTCTGAGAGGAATTGAAGAGCGTCTTGACAGGGCTACGCCGCCAGACGAGCTGGGCCAGCGTGGTCGCCGCGTTGAACGCCAGGAGTACCCCGAGGGGAGGGGCAATCAGCACCAGCACCACGAAGAAGCCTTCGCCCAGGTGGTGAGCCTGCGAAGAGGACTCCCGGTAAAGGACAATCGGCCACAGCCAGCTCGCGAAGACCCACAGGCCGAGCAGAACGAGCACCCACACTGGACCGAGCCCCAAGCTCGAATACCGGGTGCAGACAGCCCACACGCCGAGCGCGGCTCCAATCGTCGTCGTAGCGACAACGAGCTGCGCTCGGCGCGGAAGGCCCATCAAACATTCATCGTGTCACGGGGATGACGCCCCCGCATACAACAACCCTTAATGCGCGCCCCTGCTCCAGGGCTTAGTTCCAGGTAGCGCTGTTCCAGTCGGCGCTGTTCCAGTCGGCGCTGTTCCAGTCGGCGCTGTTCCAGTCGGCGCTGTTCCAGTCGACGCTGTTCCAGTCGACGCTGTTCCA
>JAODBN010000415.1 GCA_025463965.1 Acidimicrobiaceae bacterium | reverse complement strand
CTGGGTCCAGCCGAACACCCACGGGATGGCCCGCATGGACGACAGGTCCGCTCCCGCTCCTGGCCGATGGCTCGGGCGTGACCCCAAGTTGAGGTCTCCGAGCTCCTCGACCGGGGTCGAGGCGAAGTAGTAGGCGGGAAGCCCCTCGGTCTCGACGAAGCCCCGATAGGCAGATCCTGCGGCGGCCGAGACGAGGTCCATGGTCTCGGCCCAGCGAGCAAGGGTCTGCGCGTCCTGGCGCGACTCTTGGTGCAACAGGCTTGACTCGATCACCGCGGCGAGGCTCACCTCGAGGTTCTCGCGACCGAGCGGTTCCAGCCCGTATTTGTCCGAGATCACCTCCCCCTGCTCGGTCACCTTCAAAAAGGCGTCGACCGTCCCGTGCGGCTGGGCGAGGATGGCTTCACCGGACGGGCCGCCCCCGCGCCCGACCGTGCCACCGCGCCCGTGAAAGAGCCGGAGGCGCACGCCGTGGCGCTGGGCCACGTCTCGCAGCTGGCGTTGGGCCTTGTGGATCTCCCACTGCGACGTGGTCACCCCGGCGTCCTTGTTCGAGTCGGAGTAGCCGAGCATCACCTCTTGCACGGACCCCCGCGCATCGACCAAGGCCCGGTAGGAGGGCTCGGTGAGCAGGTCCTCGAGGATCGGCCCTGCGCTCTTCAGCTCGGCGACCGACTCGAGGAGCGGGACGAAGCCGATGCGCGCCGAACCGGAACGAGGATCCACGAGCCCCGCCTCGCGTGCGAGCACGGCTGCGGCGAGGATGTCGTCGCTCCCGCGCGTCATAGAGACGATGTAGCTCTCGATCGTGTCCTCCCCGAAGCGATCGAGCGCGGCGCCGATCGAGGCGAAGGTGCCGAGCGTCGTGCCCGCGATGCCCTCGAGACGGGTCCGGGATGACGTCAACGGTCGCGCCGCGGCGAGCTCGTTGGCGAGAAGGACGCGACGCTCGGCCCGGTCCAGCTCCGAGTAGGGGCGGTCCAGCTCGCCCAGCGCGTCGTAGCAGCTGGCGAGGGTGAGGTGGTGCTTGTCCGCGTGCTCGCGCACGTCGAGGGTGGCGAGGTGCAGGCCGAAGGTCGCCACGAGGCGCGACAGGCGCAGCACCGGGCCGTTCGCCACGAGCTCACCCCGGTTGGCGAGCAGTGACTCGTAGACGACGCGCAGGTCAGCCAGCAGATCCGCGGTGGAGCGGTAGTCGGCACCCGGCTTGTGCGGAGCGTCCGCACCGATCCGCTCCCGGGTGTTGAGCAGTCGCTGTCGAATGTAGGAGCACTTCAGGCGGTAGGGCTCCTCGGCGTCGAGGCGCACGTAGCGCTCGTAGACCGCGGGCAGGCACTCCTGGTCGTGCTCCAGGCTCTCGCGCAGCTCGTCGGACACCGCGACGATGGCGATCGAGTTGGACAGCTCCTGGATCAGCTGGTCGAGGAGCGCGACGAGCCGGCGGAACGCCCGCTCGTGCTGGATGAGGAGGGCCTCGGTCGTCACCTCGGGGGTGACCGCCGGGTTGCCGTCGCGATCGCCACCGACCCAGGAGCCGAAGCGCAGCGGGGACTCGCCGAACCCGAGCACGACACCCATGCGGGCAAGCTCCTCGTCGAGGTCGTCGAGCAGCGGTGGGACCGACTCGCGGTAGGCCTGGTCGAGGTAGTACAGGATGTTCAGCGCCTCGTCGACCGGACGCGGCCGGCGCGAGCGGAGCTCGCTCGTCTGCCAGAGCAGCTCGATGAGCTCGCGCAGCCGCCCCTCGAGGCGACGGCGCTCGCCGGGCGCCGGGTCGGCGCCGAGCTGCTCAACGATTCCGGCCACGGCGAGCACCTTGGAGAGCACCGAGCGGCGAGCCGACTCGGTGGGGTGTGCGGTGAACACCGGCCGCAGCTCCAGGCGGTGCATCGTCTCGGCAAGCAGCTCTACTGGCACCTCGCGTGACTTGATCCGATCGAGTGCGCCGCGAAGCCACGTCTGCTCACCCCGGCGGTTCCGCCCGAGCGCGGCAGCACGGTGCACCTGCTCGCTGACGTTGGCCAGCTGGAAATAGGCGGCGAAGGCACGCGCCAGGCGCAGGGCGGTCGGGGCGTCGACCTGGCGCAAGATCGCCGCCAGGCCGACCGGCCCGTCCCAGGCCGACTCTCCTGAGGGTTCGCGTTCGAGCTTGGAGGCGGCACGGACCTGCTCGACGAGATCGAGCAGCGCCGGACCCTCCTGACGGATGAGGGTCTCGCCGAGAAAGCGCCCGAGGAGACGGATGTCGCGGCGCAGCGCTGCATGATGCTCTTCGGTGGAGACCGGGTCGTAGGAACCCGCCGGGTCGAGCACCACGGACGCGGCGGTTTCTTGAGAGAGCTCCTCCATGGGGGCATCGTAGTGACCCGAGACAGGCCGCCGACGTCCCCTTGGCTACCATCGCTGCGTGCTCTCGCTTGAGCTGGTGGCCGCGCCGGACAAGTTCCGTGGCACTGCCAGCGCCCCCGAGGTCGCCGCGGCTGTGCTCGCCGGAGCTGAGCGCGCCGGGTGGTCCGGCGTCGCCGTCCCGCTGGCCGACGGCGGCGAGGGGCTCCTCGAGGCGCTCGGGGGCGAACCTCGTCACACCACGGTGACCGGGCCGCTCGGGGATCCCGTGGAGGCGGAGTGGCGCCTGCTCTCCCCCGAGGAGAATGACGGCCCGGTGGCGGTCGTGGAGATGGCGCGCGCCTCGGGGCTCGTGCTGGCGGGTGGGGCGTCCGAGAACGATCCCGAAGCGGCCACCACGCGCGGCACGGGCGAGCTGATCGCCGCGGCGCTTCACGCCGGGGCGCACCGGGTGATCGTCGGTTGCGGAGGCTCGGCCACCACCGACGGCGGCGAGGGCGCTCTCGAGGTGCTGTCCGGGATCGACCTCTCGGGGATCGACCTGTTGATTGCCTGTGATGTGACAACACCATTTCTCGACGCGGCGAAGGTGTTCGGACCGCAAAAGGGTGCCGGCGAGGCCCAAGTGGAGCGCCTTGGGCGTCGCCTCGGGCGGGTGGCCGAGCGCTACGCGAACGAGCTCGGCGTCGATGTGCGCTCGCTGTCGGGGGCGGGCGCCGCGGGGGGCCTCGCCGGCGGGCTCGCCGCGCTCGGCGGAAGGATCGTGTCCGGGTTCGGGCTCGTTGCCGACATGGCCGGGCTCGAGGCCCGTCTTGCCGCAGGGCCCGACCTCGTGGTGACCGGTGAGGGCCGTTTCGACGAGACCTCGCTCGCCGGAAAGGTAGTCGGCGGTGTGGTCGAGGCGGTAGCTGGGCGCGCGCCCGTGCTCGTCGTCTCTGGCGCCGCCTCGGTCGGCGTTGCGGTGCCTCGAGGCGTCGAGGTGATCTCGCTCGCCGACCGTTACGGCCTAGATCGTGCCCTCTCCGATCCCGTGGCGCTCGTCGCCGAAGTGGTCGAGGACGCTCTCGGCAGGCTCGCCAGGCGCTGACACCGACGCCTCATCCGTAGTGGTGGTAGGCCGTCTTCACCTGGGTGTAGCGAAGCAGCCCCCACTTGCCGTCCTCGCCGCCGATGCCCGATTCGCGAAAGCCCGAGTGGTGCGCGTGAAGCGACTCGCCAAGGGTCCGATTGACAAAGATCTCGCCGAACTCGAGGTCCTGAACGGCGTGCATCACCGTCGAGTAGTCCCGGCTGAACACGTAAGCCGAGAGCCCGTAGCGCGAGTCGTTCGAAAGGTCGACGGCCTCCTCGAGCGAAGACACCGCGGCGATCGGAGTGACGGGGCCGAACGTCTCCTCGCGCATGACGCTCATCGAAGGATCGACGTCCTCCAGCACGGTCGGCTGGAACCAGTAGCCACGCGCGAAGGCCTTGCCGGCCGGTCGGCCGCCACCGGACGCCACGCGTGCGCCCTCCTCGATCGCGAGCGCCACCGCGCCGGCGGTCTTCTCGAACTGCGAGGCGTTCACGAGGGGGCCCATGTCGACGGCGCCCGTGGGATCGCCGAGGCGCAGGCCCTCGACCGCGTGCACGTAGGACTCTACGAAGCGCCCGTAGACATCTCGATGGACGAAGACCCGTTCCGCGCACGTGCACACCTGACCGGCGTTGGTGTGCCGGGCGGTCACGATCGACCGCACCGCGAGGTCGAGATCGGCATCCTCCCAGACGATCGCCGGGGCCTTTCCTCCCAGCTCGAGGGCGACCCGGGTGAGGCGCCCGGCGGCTTGGGCCATGATCGCCTTGCCCGTGTCGCGATGGCCGGTGAACGAGACCATCGAGGTCGCCTCGTCAGCGACGAGGGCCTGGCCGGTTGCGCGGCCCCCGTTCACGAGGTTCAGCACGCCCGGCGGGAGGTCGAGGAACTCGTGGATGAGCCGGAACAGCTCGATG
>JAODBN010000391.1 GCA_025463965.1 Acidimicrobiaceae bacterium | reverse complement strand
CGAGGCACTTCTCGTCGGGCTCTCCGAGGCTGCCCCCTCGAACGTCGTGGCGCTGCGCTTTCGCTGCCACATCGAAGGCGTCGGGGTGGACCCCGACAACCCCCCACTCGCCTGGGAGGCCTACGACGGCGGCACCTGGGTGCCTTGCGAGCTCGAGCGCGACGAGACCGGCGGCCTCAACCGGGCCGGCGATGTCGTCCTGCACGTCCCCCCCACCCACGAGGCGGCCCTCATCAACGGCCAGCGCGCCGGCTGGCTGCGCTGCAGGCTGCTCGAGCCCGAGGCGGGCCAGCCCTTCTACTCGGCGTCGCCTGCGATCGAGGCGCTCACGGCGTACGTGATCGGTGGCACCACCGACGCGGTGCACGCCTCGGTCATCGACGAGGAGATCATCGGCCTCTCCGAGGGCGTTGCCGGCCAGCGCTTCTCGCTCAACCAGACCCCCGTGGTCCCCGGCAAGACCCACGTGCTCGAAGTCGCCTCGGAAGAGGGCTGGCAGGAGTGGCTCCAGGTCGACACGTTCGCGTCGGCCGGCCCGACCGATCGGATCTTCACCCTCGACTCGGTCGTCGGCGAGGTCGTGCTCGGCCCGGCGGTCCGCCTCGAGGACGGCACCGTCCACAACTACGGAGCGGTCCCGGACAAGGGGGCGCCACTACGGATGCGCCAGTACCGGTCGGGCGGCGGTAGCCAGGGCAACGTCGCGCGCAACGCCCTCGCCTCCATGAAGACTCCGGTGCCGTTCGTCTCGCGTGTGGAGAACCGAAGCCCTGCAGCTGGCGGGGTCGACGGCGAAGACCTCGAGAACGCCAAGCTCCGCGGCCCGATCACGTTGCGCACCCTCGGGCGCGCGGTCACGGTCGAGGACTACGAGGTGCTGGCGCGTCAGGCCGCGCCCGGGATCGCCCGGGTCCGCTGCGTGGCGGCGGGGGAGGAGGGCGCGCCCGAGGGCGTTCGGGTTCTCGTCGTGCCGGCGGTCGCCGACGACGAGGACGGGACGATGCCCTTCGCTCGCCTCGCCCCGAACCCACAGATGCTCGCCCAGGTCGCTGCAGAGCTGGACACCCGGCGCACCGTCGGTGCCCGTGTGCTCGTGGAGCCGCCCTTCTACCAGGGCGTCACCGTGGTCAGCCAGCTCAGGGTGCGCAACCACGCGGATCCTGCACGCGTGCGCGACGACGCCGCGGCGGCGCTCTACCGGTACCTTCACCCGATCCACGGCGGTCCCGACGGCGACGGATGGCCCTTCGGCCGTCCGCTGCACTCAGGCGAGGTCTACTCGGTGCTCCAGCGCGTCTCGGGCGTCGAGATCGTCGAAGCGGTGCAGCTCTATCCGGCGGACCCGGTCACGGGCGAGCGCGGTCCAGTCACCCAGCGCATCGAGATCTCCTCGAACGCCGTGCTGTTCTCCTATGGCCACGAAGTCCGGGCGGTGGCCCCGTGAGACGGGACCGAGGACGGCCGCGATGAGAGGAACCGTCGAGGACCTTCGCAGCCCGTATGTGTTCTCACGATTGCTGCCGGCGATCTACCAGGAGGACGGCTTCGTCGAGCGGTGGATGTCCGCCTTCGACACGGTGATGGCATCAATCGTGTCCACGCTCGACAACATCGAGTCGTACTTCGACCCGCATGTCGCGCCGCTCGACTTCGTCGCCTACCTCGCCGACTGGGTCGGCGTCGAGCTCGACGAGACGTGGTCAGACGACGCGAAGCGAGAACTTGTGGCGCGCGCCGTAGAATTGTTCAAGGTTCGCGGTACCGTTGATGGGCTCAAGCAACACGTCGCAATCTACGTCGGCACAGAGCCTGAGATCGAAGAAAGCGGCGCCTGCACCTGGTCGGAGACCTCCTCTGGCCAATTGCCGGGAAATGCTCGGCCTTATCTTGTCGTCCGGGTCCGTGTCCCCGACCCGGAGGCAGTCGACGTGCGTCGTCTCGACCGCATCGTCGCCGCCTCGAAGCCAGCTCACCTACCCCATCGCGTCCAAGTGGAGCGAGTGTGATCATCTGCAAGGCCTGCGGCCAGCGCAACGGTGACGCCGATGAGTTCTGCGCGTCCTGTGGTCGCTATCTCGAGTGGTCTGGCGAGCACGTTGCCAATCCCGAGCCCGAGGCCGCTGCCGAACCCGAGGAGGAGTTGCCGGCACAAGGCGAGCGTCGTCCCGGGATCGTGGCACGGGTGCGCACCTCCCTCGGGGTCGCGCCTCGTCGCCCCGGCGAGGAACCGACGTCCGACGGTAATGGGTGGCAGCATGTCAGTGAGCCGGGCAATGGCGCCGCTCCCGCGGGAACGACCCCCAGCCGGCCCGAGGTCGCCGAGCCGGTGCTCGCAACTGCAGGGGCTGCCGCCGCGCACGAGGCCGGATCGGAAGTCGCCACCGCAGGAGAGGACGCCGAAGGGTCTCCGGTCACCACGGGCTCGGTCTCGCACGCCCCAGTGGCGGGCGCACCAGTGGAGGTTGCCGAAGCAGTCGCCGGCAGGCCGCACGGGAATGAATGGGACACGTTCGCTGTCCCGATCGTGCGGGCCGACCCAGCAGTGGGAAGCGGGCAGCAGCCGAGCGGTGAGCTGGCGACCGCTCACGTGTCTTTGTTGGAGAGCGCCCCAGCCGAGGGCGGTTCCGAGGGCGGCGAGCCAACCTCGCGCCTCAGCGTCGTGCAGCCGATCCCCGGGACCGGCTCGCGCCGGCCGGGCGAGGCCTTGACGGTGTCCGGAGAGTCCATCGGCCCCGTCCGCGGCTCGGTGCTCCGCCAACCCACCGAAGCGAGCAGCACCGAGCGGCTCCGTCGTCGCCAGCACCCCACATCGCTCGTCGCGGTGCCAGACCTGCCGCAGGTCGCCGGGCCGGGCGACGTCTTCTGTCCCCGCTGTGGGCAATTCAATGCCTCGAGCCGCGTCTTCTGCCGTCGCTGTGGCGAGCAGCTGGACCTGCTGGACACCGAGGAGTCTTACCAGCGACTGACCTTCCGCCAGCGCCACTGGCATCGAGATGTCGAGATCGTCACGGTGGGCAAGCGTCCCGGGCGCTGGGGCCGCGTCACCACCGGCCAGAGCGCGGGGCGGTTCCAGCGCCTGAGCGTGCGCGTGGGCGCGGTGGTCATTGGCGCACTGCTGCTCTTGAGCTTCTTGGGGCCGGTGGCCCAGCCGCTCAAGGACTGGTTCCACAGGACATGGTCGAGCGTCCTGAACAAGGTCGACATCCAGTACACCCAGGTGTTCGCGATCGGAGCCAACGCGAGTAGCTCGGCACCGAACCACCTCGCCGGCCTCGCCGTGGACGACGCCAAGAACACCTGGTGGCAGTCGGCGCCGAACGCCAAGAACGGCGTAGGCCAGACCCTCACCGCCGTGTTCGCTCAGAAGACGCCGATCAACCGCATCGGGATCCTTTCGGGCGCCGCGACCCAGCAGACGTATCTGGCGAACACGCGCCCGAAGGAGGTCTTGCTGACCTTCTCCAACGGCAAGCGACTGCGCGAGCACCTCCAGGACACGCAGTCGTTCCAGCACCTCGTGATCAGCGAGACCGGGATCACCAGCGTGACCATGCGCATTCTCTCGGTGTACCCCTCCCCGACGAAGGGCCACTCGGTGGCGGTCACCGAGCTCGAGTTCTTCGAGCGGAAGTGATGTGGACACCTCACGCCGCGCCCCTCCGCTCTGCCGGCAAGGGCCTTGCAAGGCGACGTCCCGACGCGCCTGGGCGAGCACGAGCGCGCCGCACCCTGGCCACCTTGCTTGCCCTCGGCAGCACCGTGAGCCTCGCCGCAGGAGCGGCAGAGGGCGTCGGGGCTCCCCAGGCCGCCGCCTCGTCGTGTGCCTCGGCTCAGCAGGCGGGAATCGGCGTGCCTGACAACACCTTCGGTACGTGCGGAATCGCTTCGGCGACGGGCGCGGGGACAAGCTACGCCGCGGCGACGACGGCGAACGGTGGCGTCGTGCTCGCGGGACAAAGCGGGTCGGGCACGAGTGCCCAGCTGGCCGCCTTCGGCTTCACTTCGGCCGGGGCGCTCAACTCTTCGTTCGGGTCGTCGGGCGAGGTCACGGCTTTCCCCTCCAACCTTCCTTCCAGGGCGATGGCGGTCGCGGTGGCGCCCGCAGGACTGAGTGACGCCGGCGACGTGGCCCTTGCCGGCTTCGCGAACGTCTCGGGCAGCGAGGTGCCGGCCGTGGCGCTCTTCACGTCGACCGGCGCGTTGGTGGGCACCGGAACCATCAGCGGCGGCTCGGGAGTCAGCCAGTTCACGTCCGTCACCTTCGGGACGACCTCTGGAGGGCTCCCCGGCGACGTGGTCGTATCGGGAGTCATCGGCAATCCGACCGATTCCGTCGTGGTCGCCGCGTTCTCCCCCACTCCTTCGGGGACGACCCTGAGCCTTGACCACGCCTTCACGAACGCCGGCTGGCCAGCCGCATCGTCTCTCGGCGCATATGTGAACCAGTTCTCGACCGCCGGCAGCGGCGACACCGTCGGCGGCGTGACCGTCGACTCGGCCGGGAACCTCGTCGTCTCGGGCAGCGTGTCCTGTGGGACCACGAGCGGCCTCTCCGAGGCGCTGTTCTTCAGCATCAGCGCCACAACGTTCGCCGCAAACCCCCCGCTCCACCTGCCGTCGGGATGCCCGGCGAGCTTGGCGGCGAGCGTCGCAGGCGGAGGGATCGCCCTCAACCTCTCCGGAGCCGGCCCCAACCTCGTCGCCGCGGCGACCGACGGAGCGAACGGGGCGGTCCTCGGGCTCAACGACAGCAGCGGGACACTCACCAGCGACGTCTCGTGGGGCTCTTCTGGCATCCTGACAGCGAGCGGTCTGTCGACGGGGCTCTCGGTGGCGCTGTCGCCTTCGGGAGCGTCGCCCTCGCTGATCGCCGTCTCGGGAACGTCGAGCTCGAGCCCTCCGTCGCCGGCCGTCTCGCTGTTCGGCTTGGCCGACGGCTCGGTGCGTACGGCGTTCGGCTCCAGTGGAACTTTCGTTGGTGCCGGCGGCCAGTGCCTCGCTAACTGCGGTAGCGGTGCGGTTGCCCAAGCCGACGGGAACCTGCTCATAACCGGGGGCGTGCCGGGCAGCAATCAGACTGGCCTCGCGGTCGAACGGCTCGTGGACACCTCGGTCTCAGTTGCCTCTGCTGTTGGAGTCACGGCGCAGAACAACTCGCTCAGCGCGCCGACCGCGGTCTTCCCGGTCACCTTGAGCACCGGCTCGGGTTCGGTAGGGACCACGACGACCGTCAACTTCTCCACCTCGGACGGCTCGGCCAAGGCAGCGACGGACTACACCGCGACCTCGGGGACCGTGACGTTCAACCCTTCGACGGGCTGTGTGGCCGGCGGCGCCGTCACCTGTCCCGGTCCGGCGAATGTGGCGGACATCAACGTCCCGCTGATCCACAACGCTCGGGCGGCGGCCGACGCGCAACTGACGTTCTCCCTGAGCCTGAGCGGTGCGAGCGGGACCGGGCTCGGGACGACGTCCGGCACCGAGACGATCACCTACCCGGGGCTGTCCTCGGCGGGGTCGGGTTCTTCTGGGTCCACCTCGAGTAGCAGCTCGTCTTCGAGCAGCTCATCGGGCGGTGGCTCGTCCTCGACCGCCTCGACGCCTACGACGAGCCCGACTACGACCACGCCGGTGAAGAGCACGCCGATAGTCGCCCCTGCTCCTGGCAAGGGCTACTGGGTCGTCTCGGCGAGCGGGACGATCTACGCCTACGGCGACGCGAGCTTGTTCGGTCAGCCAACGGCTGCTCAGCTCGCTGGTGCCAAGGTCACGGCGCTCGTCGCCACCTCGAACGGTGAGGGCTACTGGGTCGTCTCCAGCAAGGGCGCGGTACTGGCCTACGGAAACGCCAAGTCCTATGGCTCGGTGCCAGCGACAAGGCTGGCAGGCAGCATCGTGGCCTTCGCCACGTCGCCCGGCGGAGCTGGCTATTGGCTCGTTTCCACCAAGGGCCAGGTGTACGCGTACGGGGGAGCCAAGTCCTACGGCAGCGTGCTGAGCTCGGCTCCCGTGGCCAAGAAGAAGACCGCTACGAAGGCCAAGTTGGCAGCGCTTGCGACCAAGTCTACCCAGCCCAAGCTTGAGGGCACGATCACCGCGTTTGCCC
>JAODBN010000359.1 GCA_025463965.1 Acidimicrobiaceae bacterium | reverse complement strand
TATCGCTCGCTAATCGCTGCAGGGACCCTCGAGCGACTGGCCGAGCCGGACGAGCACGGGCGCCGCATCCGGGTCACCCGCGACTTGCAGAAGGACTTCGCCCTCGACAGCCCGCTCAGCCCGTTCGTGCTGGAGGCGGTTCCACGTCTTGAGGCCTCGTCTCCAACCTGGGCGCTCGACGTCGTAAGCGTCGTCGAGGCCACGCTCGCCAACCCAGGGCCGGTGCTCGCGGCTCAGCTGGACCGTGCGAGATCGGAGGCCCTCGCTCTCTTGAAAGCGGCGGGGGTCGAGTACGAGGAACGGATCGCGGCGCTCGACAAGATCGAGTACCCCAAGCCGCTGCGCGAGTGGACGTACGACCTGTTCGACTCGTACCGGATCGCGCACCCCTGGGCAGCCGACTTCAACATCCGACCGAAGTCGGTGGCACGGGACCTCTACGAGCGGGCCATGACCTTCTCCGAGTACGTCGCGCACTATGGGCTGACCCGGTCGGAGGGACTCGTACTGCGCTACTTGTCCGACGTCTACAAGGGCCTCGTTCGCAGCATCCCCGAGGAGCTGAAGACCGACGAGCTCCTCGACGTCACCGAGTGGCTGGGCGAACTCGTCCGACAGGTCGACTCGAGCCTCGTCGACGAGTGGGAGCATCTCGCGGCGGCCGCAGCGAGCGGCTCCATGGAAGAGGCCGTCGCCGAGATCGGCCTCGAGCTGAACGCTGGCGCCGCGGCGCCCCCGCCGGTCAGCTCGAACCGGCGAGCGTTCCGGGTGATGGTGCGCAACGCCGCCTTCCGGCGAGTCGAGCTCGCCGCTCGGCGAGACGTTGCCGCGCTCGCCGAAGCCGAGCTGGGCGGCGGCTTCGACACGACGCAGTGGGCACAAGCGCTCGAGCGGTACTTCGCGGTCCACCCCAGCATCGGGACGGGGGCGGACTCACGCTCGTCGACATGGTTCGACGTCACCGAGCGGCCCGGCCTGTGGCAAGTGCGGCAGGTCCTCGACGACCCCGAAGGCTGGCACGACGCGGCGATCCTCGCAGAGGTCGATCTAGCAGCCTCCGACGAGGCCGGCGCACCCGCTTGGCGCACCCTCGGCCTCGAGCAGGGTTAAGGCATACCGAGCTGGCTCGGGAGCTACCGCCCCATCGCGGCGGGGGTGTTGACCTTGTCCGGTGCGACCTTGAGGACGACGCGCCCGCTGGGCCCGATCGGATTGGGGTACTCCGTCCCGAGGTACTTGCGGGAGAGCTCATCGATGTGGTCCCTTGCCGGCTGGCCTTCGACAGTGCCGGCCACCCGGCCGCGCACCTCTGACCAGTCCCACGGATTGTCCGCAGCATGGATTAGCACGGTGATGCGGGCATCGCGCTGGACGTTCTTGAAGCGCTGACGCTCCGGCTCAGTGTTCACGAGCAGGTTTTCGCCATCGGTGTCAATCCACGTGAGCTGGGCCTGCGGCTGTCCGTCGGGCATGAGGGTCACCACGGTTGCCAGGTTCTTGCCCTTCGCGAGGCGGATCGTGTCCTCGTCAAGTGCCATGCTGCGCCCTCCTTGGGATGTCGGTATCGGCACGCTAGCGGGAGCGCCGCCATCGACCCACCGACAGCGATCTCCTACGGAGGGCGACCACGAGGGCGCGGTGCCATACTCCCCCGCATGGGCAAGAGGCTCTTCGTTCTGGCGCTACTGATGCTTGCGATGGGCGCGGGATCGGCGGCAGCGGCCGAACCACCCGCCGGCCCAGCGGCATCTCCTGCAGCGGCGAGCGCTGGGCCGCCGGTGATCCACGAGTCCTTCACCCTTCTGCCTTGCTCTCCGAGCACGACCCTCGGGATGGAGGGCTGCGCCGAGCACCGAGTGCTTGCCGAAGATCATCGAATCAACCGGGAGATGGCCGTGATCTACCGCCTCCTCACAACGGCAACTGCCCGCCGACACCTCGCCGCGGCGAGCGCCACTTGGCTGGCGTATCGAAGAGCGGACTGCACGAGCCAGGCGGACACCTATGCGGGCGGGTCCGAAGCTCTGGTCGCCTACGTCGAGTGCCTCGTTCAAGCCGACGGCGCTAGAACCGTGAACTTGAGAGCCTTTTACAAAGAACTCTCTCAGGGAAACGCAACTGCTCCGGCGTTTCCTTGAGCCGCTGACACCATGCATTCAAGCCTCTGACCTGGTCTGTTTGGTTCCCCTGTTGACGTTCGGGGTATAAATACCCAGCAGCGGACTCGGTTGGGGAGAGCGACATGGCTCGAGCGATGTGGACCGGCTTTCTGAGCTTCGGGCTGGTGAACGTGCCCGTCGGCCTGTACAGCGCGACGACGGACCAGACCATCCACTTCAACCAGCTCCACAAGGGCACGTCGAACCGCGTGCGATACAAGAAGGTCGACGAGGTGACGGGCGAGGAACTTGAGGCGGCCGACATCGTCAACGGCTACCCGGTGGGCGGAGGCGAGTACATCGTCGTGACCCGCGAAGAGATGAAGGAGGCGGCGCCGGGCAAGTCCGATCTGATCGAGATCAGCGACTTCGTCGATCTCGACGAGATCGACCCCATGTACTTCCGCCAGACCTACTACCTAGGTCCGCGCGGAAAAGGCGCAGACCGGGCGTACTCCCTGCTTCGCCAGGCAATGCGCGAGACCAACAAAGTCGGTATCGCCACCCTCGTGCTGCGCGACAAGGAACACCTCGTCGCGGTGCGGCCCGGCGAGGACGCGCTGCTCCTCGAGACGATGTTCTTCGCGGACGAGATCCGTGACGCAAGCGAGCAGCTCGACAGCCTCCCCGAGGACGTCCCGGCCGAGGCCCGTGAGCTCAAGATCGCCAAACAGCTAGTCGAGTCGCTGACCGACAAGTGGGACCCGGCTCGCTACAAGAACACCTACAGAGAGCGCATCGAAGAGCTCGTGGAAACCAAGCGAGCAGGGCACGCCGTGGTCTTCCAGACCGAGCAGCCGAAGTCGAACGTCGTCGACCTCATGGCCGCCCTCGAGGCTTCCGTCGCCCGAACCGCGCGCCCGCAGGCATCCGATGACAGGTCCGTGCCTGCCCAGGCGACCGACAGCTCCGCCCAGGCGGAGCGGTCGAAAGGCCACCAAAAGGGCGTCCAGCAGAGCTTCGAAGGGATGAGCAAGGCCGAGCTCTTGGAGCGGGCGGCAGAGCTGGATGTGCAGGGGCGGACGAAGATGACCAAGCTCCAGCTGGTCGAGGCCCTGACCGAGGCGGAGTCTGAGGCCGAAGCGCCGAAGAGCCGGCGGCGCTCGGCGTCCTGAGGGTCCTCGCCGCTGATACACCCGCCGGGTAGACCGGTGCCATGGAGCTGGCCGTCGGTATCGAGCTTTGCTTGGAATGCGACCGCGATCTCGAGCACTGCCACGGTACGGCGATCGTGCACCTGGACGGCTTCTCCGAGTGCTCCGAGGACCCGGACTGTCGCTTGATCGCCGCTGCTCACTGGTTCCAAAGCCTCTGCGAGCAAGAGGCCTGCCAGAGCTGCTGAGCTGGCTCCCCTCAGTGCGAGGTGACGAGCTCAGCCATCAGGTCGCCGTCGCGCTCCACTCGCGAGAGGACCTGCTCGGGCAGGAATCGAAGGCTTTCCGGGTAGCCGTTCTGCTCGCAGTCGGCGACTTCTGCCCAGGTCACCGGGGTGGAGACCGTGGGCTCGGGCCGTGCCCGCACCGAGTAGACCGCCACGGTGGTCTTCGCGGGATGGTTCTGGCTCCAGTCGATGAGCACCTTGCCTTGTCGTAGCTCCTTGCGCATGTTGGTGACGACGAGCTCGGGGTGGTCCCGCTCCACGGCCTGACCGAGCGACAGGGCCCGCTCGCGGGCGGCATCCCATCCGGTCGCTGCTGGGAGTGGGACATAAAGCTGGAGGCCCTTCGATCCGCTCGTCTTCGGCAACACCGGTCCGAGCCCCTCACGCTCGAGCAGCGCGGCGAGCCAACCCGCAACTCGGCAGCACTCGACGATGCTCGTGCCCGGCCCCGGATCGAGGTCGAACACGAGGTGGTCCGGGTTCGCGGGTTCCACCTCGCCGTCGCGCACGCGCCACAGCGGGACGTGGAATTCAATCGTCGCCAGATTGGCCGCCCAGACGAGCGTGGGGACATCGCAGACAAGCGCGTACTCGATCTCGGCGGAGGCTTCCTTCCCGCGGCGCGAGCGCTCGCCTTCGGCGCGCAGCACACGGGTGGTCCGAACCCATTCGGGGGCGTGTGAAGGCGCGTTCTTCTCGAAGAACGACCCGCTCTCGACCCCGTTGGGGAACCTTCGGAAGGTCACCGCCCGGTCGCGCAGGTGGGGCAGCATCGCCGGGGCGATGCGGGCGTAGTAGTCGATCAGGGCGCCCTTGGTGAACCCCGTCTTCGGGAAGAGGACCTTGTCCAGGTTGGAGAGCGAGAGGCGGCGTCCCTCGATGTCGACCTCGGTCCGCTCAGGGCTCACGAACGACCTCCTCGGGGTTCTTGTCGGGTCGCAGACCGCGCCAGGAGGGGTGCCGCAGGTGACCGTCCTTGGTCCATTCGCCGTATTGCACTTCCCCCACGAGCTGGGGACGCACGAAGTGCGCCAGTGCTGTCTCAGCAGGGGTCAGACGGCCCGAGAAGGGGCTCTCGTTCTGGCTCAGCGGTCCAAGCATCT
>JAODBN010000340.1 GCA_025463965.1 Acidimicrobiaceae bacterium | reverse complement strand
AGGCAACCACGAGCTCACCTAGGACTACGGGGCCGGAAGCACCTTCAGGAAGCAGACCCGACCACGGTCACGGGCAGGCCTGCCGCGGCGATGCCGACGCGGAGCGCCTCGGCGAGCTCCTCGTGTTCGGCCGCCCTGCCGCTGCTTGCCCGGTGGACGAGGCCGATCCTGCGGCCGGGAAGGAGCCTGCCGGCGTTGCCGCCCAGGACGGCTGACGGTTTGGTTCCGGCGAAACTCGCGGTGGCGAGGCTTCCTCGGACCTCGACGGGCACAGCGGTCGCGGGGAGAAGCGTCACCCCGAGGTGTGCCGCCACGAGCTGGGAGAGGGTGGTGAGCGACGTAGCCCGAGCGGTCTGGCCCACCGCCCCGGCCTGGCGGCAGACGTCCATTGTCTGGTCGCGCAGGCAATGTCCCTCCTCGAGGAGGAGCACTTCGAGCCCGGACAGGGTCGACAGCGGCAGACGCCGGGCGCCGGCGACGGGGGAGTCCCCCGGCACCAGGAGGACAAACTCCTCCCAGTACAGCGGCAGCTCGCGGAGCGAGGAGTCTTCGCTCGGCAGCGCGAGCACCGCCACATCGAGGCTGCCTTCGGCGAGTGAGGTGAGCAGCGCCGCTGTCTGCTGCTCTCTCACCTCCGGTTGCAGCTCGGGAAAATCCGAGCTGATCGTGGTGAGCAGCGTCGGCAGTACGTAGGGAGCGACGGTCGGGATGACGCCGAGGCGCAGCGGCCCGTGATGGGGCCGCCCGGCGCGGGCGGCGTCGGCTCCGAGCTCGTCGAGGGCAGCGAGGACCCGCTCTGCGCTGGGAAGCAGGGCCCGCCCGAACGTAGTGAGGAGCGTCCCTCTAGGCGTGCGCTCGACCACCTCGCCGCCGAGGTTCGCCTCGAGCGCCCGCAGCGCGGCGGACACCGCAGGCTGAGAGATCCCGAGCTCGTCGGCGGCGTCACCGAAGTGACCCTCGCGGGCCACGGTGACGAACGCTCGCAACTGCACGACGGTGGGTTGAGCCATAACGAGACTCTATCGGCATATGCGAGATGTGCTTCTTTGCATGATCGGCATAGCTCCGCCACGATTGCTCCGACAACCCCTCAAGGAGGCCCCAGATGCTCGGTATTGGCGACCGTTTCCCCGACTTCTCTCTCACGGCCCTCGTCGGCGGCGACCTTTCTGCCGTCCAGGCGAGCTCGCCCGAGGACTACTTCGGCACCGTCGACTCGGCTTCTTACCCCGGCAAGTGGAAGGTCGTCTTCTTCTGGCCGAAGGACTTCACCTTCATCTGCCCGACCGAGATCGCAGAGTTCGGGAGGCTCAACGGCGAGTTCGCGGACCGTGACACCCAGGTGCTCGGAGCCTCGGTGGACAACGAGTTCGTCCACCACGCCTGGCGCCGCCAGCACGAGGACCTGAAGACGATCCCGTTCCCGATGCTGTCCGACCTCAAGCGCGAGCTCGTCAGCGCGACCGGCGTCCTTAACGCCGACGGCGTGGCTGACCGGGCGACGTTCATCGTCGACCCGGACGGGATCATCCAGTTCGTGATGGTCACCGCCGGCTCGGTCGGGCGCAACGTCGACGAGGTCCTCCGGGTTCTCGACGCGCTGCAGACCGACGAGCTCTGCGCATGCAACTGGCGCAAGGGCGCAGCAACGCTCGATGCCGGTGCCCTGCTCAACGAGTCAGCAGCCTGATGGGCATCGCCGCGCTCAAGGAGGCGCTCCCGGCCTACGCGAAGGACCTCCGGCTCAATCTCGACTCGACGATCGGGCTCTCGGCCCTTCCGGACCAGCGCCGATGGGGCGCCGTCCTCGCCACCGCCATCGCCGCTCGCGACCCGTTCACCCTCCGTGAGCTCGAGGAGGAAGCCCGCCAGCACCTCTCTCCCGAGGCGGTCGACGCCGCCAAGGCGGCTGCCGCGGTGATGGGGATGAACAACATCTACTACCGCACCAAGCACCTGCTCGCCGACGGCGGGATCACGGGCTACGACGAGATCCCCGCCCGCCTGCGCATGCAGGTGATCGGCACTCACGGCGGGGTGGACGCGGCCGACTTCGAGCTGTGGTGCCTGGCCGTGAGCGCCATCAACGGTTGCGGGGCGTGCCTCGTCGCCCACGAGCGCACCCTTCGCGAACAGGGCGTGCCGCGCGAGCAGATCCACGAGGCGATCCGCCTCGCCTCGGTGGTCCACGCCGTTGCCGTCACCCTCGAGGCAGAGGCGCAACTGGCCTCGGCCTAGGGCTCCAAAAGCGAAACGGCGCCAACCCTCCCCCGCATGCGGGGGCGGGCTGGCGCCGTTGTCGTGGGAAGCCGGGTTGCCGCTTGCGGCGCCCGACCGGGGCCGTGCGCGGGTCGAGTCGTCGTGCCGGCCCTACTGGCGGCCTTGTGAGATCCCGTAGAGCAGCTGGAGGTGGTCGCTTAGACGGGCGACGGCGAAGGCCGACACTGCCGCGGTGGTGAACCTCGGCGCGGCGACCCGACCGACGACGAGGGCACTCGCGACCCAATGGGCGATGCAAAACGGGCAGGTCACGAGCTCACCCACGGCGTGACGCAGGCCGGTGCCAATCACCTCCTCTTTCACCTCGCCCTCGCCGGTCGCCTTCTCGAACGAGGTGAAGGGCCGCCGGAGCACCGAGGTCACGGAGTCCTTCGTGACGAGCCGGCTGAGGTGCTCGGTGGCGAGGCCGTAGATCAAAAGATCCATCGGAGAGAGTGCACGCACCCGATCTCGGCGCCCCCGCAGCGCCATGACTGCTCCCCCTGCCAGCGCGGCGTAGGTGGCCGTCAAGGCCCCGTAGCCCCCGAGAGGCCGCGGATCAGGCGGGCGTCGCTCCCCGGCGTCCGCCGCGGGCACTAGCGGCGGGCCTGGGCCGTGGCGCGCCGGTTGGCCTTCTCGATCGCCTCGACGAGCTCGTCCTTGGTCATGCTGGAGCGACCGCGCACATCGAGGCGCTTGGCCACCTCCAGCAAGTGCGCCTTGGATGCATTGGCGTTCACGCCTTCGTTCGTCGACCTCGGCCGGTCCCGGGCCGCCGTTCCGCCCCTGGCGGCCTGGGCGTCGCTCGGGCCGCGCCCATCTTTCGGCTCCCAGTGGTCGCCAACCTTCTCGAAGGAGTGCTTGAGGGCGCTGTAGGCCACTCGGTGGGCGCGGGCCTCGTCGCCGGAGTACTCCTTCTCGGCCGACTCGAGCGTCTCGGCGTAGGTCCGCTGGGCCTTGGCCGGGGACCGCTCGATCGTTGAGGGAAGCTCTTTTCTCGCCCTCGATGGCATCCCGGACCTCCTGTGGTCGAGGTGGTGTTCGGGGCGGGTGATACCCCAGGTCCGACTGGGCCACACTGGTGTGCATGGCGCCCCAGTACATCTTCACCATGCGCGACCTGCGTCGCTTCTACCCACCCGACCGCGAGGTGCTGAAGGGGATCAACCTCTCCTTCTACCCCGGCGCCAAGATCGGGGTCATCGGCTCGAACGGCTCCGGCAAGTCCTCGTTGCTGTCGATCATGGCCGGCCAGGACGACGGCTACACCGGCGAGGCCCGTCTCACCCCCGGCTTCAGCGTCGGCTTCCTGCCTCAAGAGCCGCACCTCGACGAGTCCAAGGACGTGGCTGGCAACGTCGCCGACGGGGTGGCCGAGACGATGGGCCTCCTCCAGCGCTTCAATGAGGTGTGCGCCGCCTTCGGCGAGCCCGACGCGGACTTCGACAAGCTGATCGCCGAGCAGACCGAGCTGCAGGACAAGATCGACGCCGCAGGTGCATGGGACCTCGACCGCAGCCTCGAGATCGCGATGGACGCGCTGCGCCTCCCGCCCGGCGACGCGCCGGTCACCACCTTGTCCGGCGGCGAGCGGCGCCGGGTGGCGCTGTGCCGGCTGCTGTTGTCCAAGCCCGACCTCTTGCTGCTCGACGAGCCCACCAACCACCTCGACGCCGAGTCCGTGGCCTGGCTGGAGCGGACCCTCCAGGAGTACCCGGGCACCGTCGTCGCCGTGACCCACGACCGCTACTTCCTCGACAACGTGGCGGGCTGGATCCTCGAGCTCGACCGCGGGGCCGGGATCCCCTGGGAAGGCAATTACTCCTCGTGGCTCGAGCAGAAGCAGGCGCGTCTCGCTGCCGAGGAGCGGGCTGACAAGGCCCGGCAGAGCGCGCTCGAGCGCGAGCTCGAGTGGATCCGGATGGCCCCGCGGGCTCGCCAGCAGAAGGGCAAGGCCCGCGTCAACGCCTACAACGACCTCGTTGCCGAGGCCGAGGACGCCGAGCGGCGCGCCGACAAGCTCGAGATCAGCATCCCTCCCGGGCCGCGCCTCGGCGACCGGGTGATCGAGTCCCACGACCTCGTGAAGGGCTTCGGCGACCGGTTGCTGATCGACGGGCTCTCCTTCCTCCTGCCTCCGGGCGGCATTGTCGGGGTGATCGGCCCGAACGGCGCGGGCAAGACCACGCTGTTCAAGATGATCGTCGGCCAGGACAAGCCCGACTCGGGGAGCCTCGAGCTCGGCGCCACGGTCGCCCTCGCCTACGTGGACCAGTCCAGCGACGCCCTCCAAGGCGACCGGAGCGTCTTCGACGAGATCACCGGCGGCACCGACCGGATCGTCGTGGGCAACCGTGAGCTGCACAGCCGGGCGTACGTGGCGAGCTTCGGTTTCAAGGGGAGCGACCAGCAAAAGCTCGTCGGCCAGCTATCTGGTGGCGAGCGCAACCGGGTCCAGCTGGCGAAGGTGCTGAAGGAGGGCGGCAATGTCCTGCTCCTCGACGAGCCCACCAACGACCTCGACGTGGACACGCTTCGCGCCCTCGAGGAGGCCCTGCTCGGCTTTCCCGGATGCGCCGTCGTGATCAGCCACGACCGGTGGTTCCTCGACCGCATCTCCACCCACGTCCTCGCCTTCGAGGGCGACTCCGAGGTGCGATTTTTCGAGGGCAACTTCTCCGACTACGAAGTCGACCGCAAGCGCCGTCTGGGCGTCGACGCGGACCAGCCCCACCGGATCCGCTACAAGCCGCTCGCTCGCAGCTGATCCGCGGACCCCGTGGCGAACCTTTCGCGTCGCCACGGGGTTGGAACAGCCGTGGGAGACGACACGGGGGCGGTGGAGCTCGAGGCGTGGCTCGGGGAGTGGTACGCGCCCGCCTTTCGGACGGCGTGCCTGGTGCTCGGCGACCGGGTCGAGGCGGCCGATGCCGTGCAGGACGCGTTCTTGCGGCTATGGCGCTTCCGGGCATCGATGCCGTCCGGCGACGCCTTTCGGCCCTGGCTGTACCGGGTGGTGGTCAACGCCTGCTACTCACGCGCCCGCGGCGAGCAGCGCCACCGCGCCCGGCGAGAGCCAGGAGACCCTGAGCCCGTCTCGCAGGCCCCTGGACCCGACGAGCTCGCCGAGGTCCTCGAGCGGGCCGAGGCCGTCCAGCGGGCGCTGGGCGAGCTGCCCGAGCATCTCCGGCTCCCGGTCGTGCTGCGCTACTACGCCGGGCTTTCCGAGCGCGAGATCGCGCTCGCCATTCGCCGGCGTCCCGGGACGGTGAAGTCGCGCCTGTTCGAGGCCCGCCGCTTGCTCGCCGCCTCGCCTCGCCTCGTCGCCGTCTCCCGCGACGGGGAGGTGGCGCCGTGATCAGCGACGAGGAGCTGGCCGAGCTGCTGGCCGAGGCGGCCGCGTCGATCGCGCTTCCTGACGGTGGTCCGGAGGCCATCCGCCAGGCCGCCGCTCGGACCGAGGCCGTCGCGTCGGGCGGCTCGCAGCAAGGCTCGGTGCCGGAGCGGCGAACGAGCTCGCCTGGCCGAAACTGGTGGTGGGCAGGTGGCGGCGTGCTCGGCGCCCTCGCCGCCAGCCTGGTGGCCGTCGTCGTGCTCGCCACCCAGCCCTCCTCGCCGCCGATCGTGAACGGGGCCTCGAGCGGCGTCGCCGCCTCCGGGGCGCGTGCGGCCGAGCCCTTGGCCGGCAACGTCCACTCCGGGGTCGCCTCGAAGAGCCCGAGCGCGGCCCCGGGCGCCTCCGCGCCGTCCGGACGCGACATCGTGGTCACCGGCACCTTGGTGCTGCGCGTGGGCGGCAGCCACCTCGCCGGCGAGCTTGCCCGGATCGAGTCGCTCGCCTCCTCGCTCGGCGGCCGGGTGGCCAGCGCCGCAGTGCGCGAGCAGGGGACGGGCCGGGGCGGGACCGTGGTCGTCCAGGTCCCCGAGGCGCGTTTCTCCGCGCTGACCAAAGCGGCGGGCCGACTCGGCACGGTCTCGTCGCTCTCGATGTCCGACGCCGACGTCACCGGACAGGTCGTCGACCTCGGCGCCAGACTGACCGCCGAAAAGGACGCGCTGAGCCGGCTCGAGGCGCTGCTGGCCCGGGCCGGGACGGTCTCGAGCCTGCTGTCGGTCGAGAACGAGATCACCGTTGTGCAGAGCCAGATCGAGCAGCTGCAGGGCCAGCAGCGAGTCCTCTCCGGCGAGGTGCGCGACGCCAGCCTGTCGATCAAGCTCGTCGTCCCGGCCGCCCCGAGGCACCGGGGAGGCTCCTCCGGCTTTGGCCGCGCCTGGCACGACGCCGTCTCGGGCTTCCTCGCCGCGCTGAGGGGACTGGTCGCCGCTTCCGGGCCGATTCTCTTCGCCCTGCTCGCCGCGGCGGCGCTCGTTCTGGCGGTGCGGTTCCCTGGACGTGCCGCCTGGCGCGCCGTGCGCCGCCGCCGCGCCTGACCGGTCGCTCAGCCGACCTCGACCGCAGCGGCGCGCCGGAGTCTCGCGAAGGCCTCGGCGAGCGCGGGGAGCTGGTAGGCGGCCTGCGCCCCGCTCGGGTTCGGCAGCAGCCAGACCCGGGCACCGGCGAGCCGCTCCGGCTGCTCACCGAGCCCGGCGCGGGGCCGCTCGAAGCCGACTCGGAACGCCGACATGCCGAGGACCGCGACGACGCGTGGCTCGAGCCGGCGGACCGTCTTCTCCAGGCGGGCGGCCCCTGCTCGCAGCTCCGCGCGCGACAGCTCGGCGGCGGTCGCGCTGGCGCGCTCGACGAGGTTGGTGATCCCGAGGCGGAGGGTCAGGAGCTGCTGTTCGTTCTCGGGGCCGAGCAGCTCCTCGGTGAAGCCAGAGGCCTGCAGGACGCGCCAGAACCGGTTGCCCGGCCTGGCGAAGTGGTGGCCGACCGCCGCCGAGTACAGGCCCGGGTTGATCCCGCAGAACAGGACCGACAGCCCGGGGCGGGCGAGATCGGGCACGCGCCGGCCGGCTGCCGCCGCGAGTGCCGCGGCGTCGGGACGCTCCATCGGGCCTGGACGCTACCTCGGTAGTCTCAGCGAGGCGCCCCGGCAGTCGGCCCGGATTCTGCGCCCGGCGGGAAGGGGTGGGAGTGCTGGTCGCCATCGAAGGGATCGACGGGGCCGGCAAGCACACCCAGACGGCGCTCCTCGCAGACCGTGCCGTGGCCGAGGGCCTTTCGGTCGAGGTCCTGTCCTTCCCCCGCTATGGAGCAGGACTGTTCGGCGCGGCGATCGGCGAGCTGCTCGCCGGGGGCCTCGGTGACCCCGACCCGCGCCTCGCCGGGCTGTTGTTCGCCGGCGATCGCTTCGAGGCCCGTCACGTTGTCGAGGCGGCGCTCTCGTCGGCCGACCTCGTCGTCGCCGACCGCTGGATCGCCTCGAACCTCGCGTACCAGTCGGCGCGCGCTCCGGCCGCCCAGCGCCCGCACGTGCTCTCGTGGCTGCATGAGGTCGAGCACCGGGTGTTCGGTCTGCCGAACGCCGCGCTCAACGTCTGGCTCGACCTGCCGGTCGAGCAGGCAGTCGCTCGCCTTGCGGCCCGGGTCGCCGACGACCGCCCGGCCGAGGACCGTTACGAAGCCGACCGCGACTTCCTGCAGGCCTGTCGGGACGCCTATCGCAGCTTGTCGGCAGGTCGCCCCGACTGGGTGTGCGTCGCCGTCGAGGCGCCGCCGGTGGCGGTCGCGGAAGAGGTGTGGAGGGCGGTGTCCGAGCGGCTGGCCGACGAATGATGGGGGAACCCTCTCGGGGACTTCTCTGTTCGGACGGTCAGACCCGATGCTGCAAGTGGCCGGGAGCGGAGGCTCAGCGCGAGGAGATGTAGCGCTCGAGGGCCTCGCGGTCCTGCTCGAGCTCTCCCATGCGGGACTTCACCACGTCGCCGATGCTCACGATGCCGACGAGGATGCCGTCCTCGAGCACGGGGACGTGACGGAACCGGCGCTCGGTCATGACGATGGCGAGCGAGTCGACCGTCTCGGATGGGGTCGTCGTCTGCACCGGGCTGGACATGATGGTGCGGACGGGCTCTTCGAGGATCCCCGCCCCCAGGCGGTCGAGCGCGCGCACGACGTCTCGCTCCGAGACGATGCCCTCCAGGCGACGCCCGTCGGTGGACACGACGAGCGCTCCAACTCCGCGGCGGTTCAGCTCGCTCAGGACT